>NZ_DJTF01000027.1:45260-56205 GCF_002438125.1 Pseudomonas sp. UBA6315 | reverse complement strand
TTGCGGTGGGTCAGCATCGCGCCCTTGGCCACGCCGGTGGTACCGCCGGTGTATTGCAACACCGCCACGTCGTTGGGCTGCGGGTTGGCTTCACTGACCGGCTGGCCCTTGCCCAGCGCCAGGGTGTCGTTGAAACGCACGGCACGCGGCAGGTTGTAGGCCGGTACCATCTTCTTCACGTATTTGATGACGCTGTTGATCAGCAGGCGCTTGATCGGCGGCAACAGGTCGGCCACTTCGGTGACGATGACGTGCTTGACCTGGGTCTTGGGCACCACTTTTTCGGCCAGGTGGGCCATGTTGGCCAGGCACACCAGGGCCTTGGCGCCGGAGTCGTTGAACTGGTGCTCCATCTCCCGCGTGGTGTACAGCGGGTTGGTGTTGACCACGATCAAGCCGGCGCGCATGGCGCCGAAGACCGCTACCGGGTACTGCAGGACATTGGGCAGTTGCACGGCAATGCGATCACCCGGCTTGAGGTCGGTGTGCTGCTGCAGCCAGGCCGCGAAGGCGCCGGACAGCGCATACAACTCGCCGTAGGTGATGGTCTTGCCCAGGTTGCTAAAGGCCGGTTTGTCGGCAAAGCGTTGGCAGGATTGCTTGAGTACCGCCTGGATATTGGGGAATTCGTCAGGATTGATTTCCGCCGTAATCCCGGCTGGGTATTTATCCTTCCAAAAATGTTCGATCATGGAAGCCCACTCCTTCAGCAACAGCGAAGTTCGATTCACGCGTCGATGCGTTTATTATTGATATGTGATGGCGGTTCATTGCAAACCGAAACATCTGAAAGCGGGCCGAGAGTAACAGCTTTGTTTGGGGTCGCCTAGGGGCCAAACAGGGCCTAACGGTCACAAAAATGACTCAATGAACGATACAAGTCATTTTTAGAGTATTTAGCCAAAATGTCGCAAAACCGGCCTGAACAGGCCTGTTAGAGCGGTTGAACGCATTCGCGGGGCAAGCCCGCTCCCACAGGGTCAACCCACAACCTTCAAGCCTTGTGGGGTACCTGTGGGAGCGGGCTTGCCCCGCGAAGAAGCCACTGCTCAATCAAGCAATGTCGCGCAACTCGCGCCGCAGAATCTTGCCCACCGGCGTCATCGGCAACGACTCGCGCAGCACAATGTGCTTGGGCACCTTGTACCCGGTGAAGTTGGCCTTGCAGTAGGCCTTGAGCTCGTCCACGTCGAGCCCTCCCTCACGCGCCACCACGAACAGCTTCACCGCCTCGCCGGAACGCTCGTCGGGCACACCGATGGCCGCGCAGTTGGCCACCTGCGGGTGGCCCATGATCACGTCCTCGATCTCGTTGGGGTACACGTTGAAGCCCGACACGATGATCATGTCCTTCTTGCGGTCGACGATGCGGGTGAAGCCGTCCGGGTCGATCACCGCGATGTCGCCAGTCTTGAACCAGCCTTCGGCATCCAGCGACTGGGCCGTGGCCTCGGGCTGCTTCCAGTACCCCTTCATCACCTGCGGGCCCTGGATGCACAACTCGCCGCGCTCGCCCAACGCCAACTCGTTGCCCTCGTCATCGATCACCTTGAACGCGGTGCCCGCCACCGGAATACCGACCGTGCCCAGGCGAGCCAGCTTGCCATAGGGGTTGGTGCTGGCCACCGGCGAAGTCTCGGTCAGGCCGTAGCCTTCGACGATGCGGCAACCGGTGAGGCTTTCCCAGCGTTCGGCGGTGGCCTTGACCAGCGCGGTGCCACCGGAGTTGGTGACCTTGAGCGCGGAGAAGTCCAGCTGGCGGAACCCTGGGTGATCCATCAGGGCAACGAAAAGGGTGTTCAACCCAAGCAAGGCCGAGAAGCGCCATTTGCCCAGCTCCTTGATGAAGCCTGGGATATCGCGCGGGTTGGTGATCAGCACGTTGTGGTTGCCGGTGACCATCATGCACATGCAGTTCGCGGTAAAGGCATAGATGTGGTACAGCGGCAGCGGCGCGATCATCACCTCCTGGCCGTCCTTGATCAGCTTCTGCCCGTCCGGGCCGTGCTGGGAGAAGCAGGCCAGCACCTGGAGCATGTTCGCCACCAAGTTGCCGTGGCTGAGCATGGCCCCCTTGGCCAGGCCGGTGGTGCCGCCGGTGTATTGCAGCACGGCGATGTCGTCGAGGTTCAGCGGCACCGGCTTGTGCGCCTGGCCGCGGCCCTGGCGCAGCACCTGCTTGAAGGACACCGCCTGCGGCAAGGCGTAGGCCGGGACCATCTTCTTCACCTTGTCGACCACGGTATTGACCAGCCAACCCTTGGCCGCCGGCAGCAGGTCGCCCATCTTGGCCTCGATCAGGTACTCGATGCCGGTATCGGGCAGCACCTCCTGCACGCGCTTGCCGAACATGTTCAGGTACACCAGCGCGCGGGCGCCGGCATCCTTGAACTGGTGGCGCATCTCGCGCTCGGTGTACAGCGGGTTGGTGTTGACCACGACCAGCCCGGCACGCAAGGCGCCGAACACTGCGATCGGGTACTGCAGGACGTTGGGCATCTGCACCGCGATGCGGTCGCCCGGCACCAGGTCGGTGTGCTGCTGCAGCCAGGCGGCGAAGGCCGCGGAGTAGCGCTCGAGCTCGGCGTAGGTCAGGGTCACACCCAGGTTGCTGAATGCCGGGCGATCGGCGAAGCGCTTGCAGGAGCGCTCGAACACCTCGACCACCGAGGTGTACGCATGGATGTCGATGGTGGAAGGTACGCCCGCCGGGCGCTTGTCATTCCAGAAGTCGGCTTGCATTTATTGTTGTTCCTCTGCCTTGACCTGCATGTTCCCTTTTCCTGTTTGCCTGAAGGCAAAAGGCGTTCAACCGACGTTAGCAGGTAAGCCCAAGGTGGCATATACGCCAAGTGCCGCCATTAACATTGTGAATCTTATTTGTGCCCTTCCTGCAATCGATGGGGTTGCGCATACACTGTGCGGGTACCCCTGCGCAAAGGAATCGCCATGCCCCACGACGCCTTCTGGCTGCCTGCCAGCGAGCACTGCAGCCTGTACGTACACCAATGGCTGCCGGCCACGCCGGTGAAAGCCGTGGTGGTGCTGGCGCACGGCATGGCCGAGCACGCCGGGCGCTACCAGCGCCTGGGGCATGCCTTGAGCGACGCCGGCTACGCGCTGGTGGCCGCCGACCTGCGCGGCCACGGGCGCACCGCCGAGCTGGGCAGCCTCGGCCTATTCGCCCGGCATCATGGCTGGAATGCCGTGGTCAACGACCTCGGCCTGCTGGCCCAGCACATCGGCCAGCAGTTTCCCTGCACCCCGCTGATCCTGTTCGGCCACAGCATGGGCAGCTACATCGCCCAGGCCTACCTGATGCACCACAGTGGCAGCGTGCACGGGGCCATCCTCAGCGGCTCGAACCTGCAGCCGCCGGCGCTGTACCGCGCGGCGCGCCTGATCGCCCGCCTGGAGGCCTGGCGCCAGGGCCCCACCGGCAAGAGCGCGCTGATCGACTGGCTGTCGTTCGGCTCCTTCAACAAAGCCTTCAAGCCCAACCGCACGGCGTTCGACTGGCTCAGCCGCGACCCGGCCGAGGTCGATTTGTACGTTGCCGACCCCTTGTGCGGCTTTCGCTGCAGCAACCAGCTGTGGCTGGACCTGCTCCAGGGCCTGGCGCAGATCAGCCAGCCCCGCAACCTGGCGCAGATCGACCCGAACCTGCCATTGCTGGTGATGGGCGGCGAATGTGATCCGGTGAGTGCCGGCAAGCGTCTCACCCATCTGGCCGACGCCCTGCGCGCGACGGGCAATCGACATGTACAGCTGCGCGTCTATCCTCAGGCGCGGCACGAAGTGCTCAATGAACTCAACCGAGACGAGGTCACCGCCGATATCCTCGCCTGGCTGGAGCAGGCGCTGGCCCTTGGCCGCCCTGCCCGCAGTGAATGATAGCGGCCTCGTCCGTCCACCAAGGAAACGCCAATGACCCAGGTCACCAACACGCCTTACGAAGCTCTTGAAGTGGGCCAGACGGCCAGTTACGAAAAGTCCGTGCAAGAGCGCGACATCCAGCTGTTCGCCGCCATGTCCGGTGACCACAACCCGGTGCACCTGGACGCCGAGTTCGCGGCCAAGAGCATGTTCCGCGAGCGCATTGCCCATGGCATGTTCAGCGGCGCGCTGATCAGCGCCGCAGTGGCCTGCACCCTGCCTGGCCCTGGCACCATCTACCTGGGCCAGAAGATGAGCTTCCAGAAGCCGGTGAAAATCGGTGACACCCTGACCGTGCGCCTGGAAATCCTCGAGAAGCTGCCCAAGTTCAAGGTGCGCATCGCCACCAACGTGTACAACCAGAACGATGAGCTGGTAGTCGAGGGCGAGGCCGAGATCCTGGCGCCGCGCAAGCAGCAGACCGTCGAACTGGTGTCGCCGCCGAACTTCGTCGCTAGCTGATTGCTTCAGTCTGCCCGCCCCCACAGAGAGACCACAGTCGCCAATTTCAGTGGTGTAGCTGTGGGAGCCGGCTTGCCGGCGCTAGGGCCGTGACTGCCACCTCACTCCAGCGCCTGCAAGCGCTGCTCGATATGCCGCCGCTCGGGCCCCTGCCGGGTCAACTCCAGCGCCCGCCGCCAGGCCGCCCGCGCCTGCTCGACATTGCCCAGCTGCTGATGCAGCTCGGCCCGCGCCGCATGCGCCAGGTGATAGTCGCTCAGCTCCCCAGCCTGCAGAATCGCCTCCACTTCCCGCAGCCCCGCCCGTGGGCCATCCCGCTTGGCCAGCGCCACCGCCCGGTTGAGCGCCACCACCGGTGAAGGCCAGTGCCGCTGCAGCACATCGTACAGCCCGACGATCTCGGCCCAGTCCGTCGCCTCTGCGCTCTGGGCCTCGGCATGCACTGCAGCGATCGCCGCCTGCACGGTGTAGGCACCGAACGCCCGACTGCCCAGCGCCAAGCGCACCAGCTCGCAACCTTCGCTGATCTGCTCGTGGTCCCACAGGCTGCGGTCCTGCTGGTCGAGCAGCACCAGGTTGCCTTGGGCATCGCTGCGCGCCCGCTGTCGCGATGCCTGCAACAGCATCAGCGCCAGCAGGCCGACGGCTTCCGGGTCGGGCAACAGCTGCACCAGCAAACGCCCCAGGCGAATCGCCTCGTCGCTCAGCGCCTGCTGCAGCACCTGTTCTCCGGACGACGCCGAATAGCCCTCGTTGAACACCAGGTAGATCACCCGCAGCACGCTCTCCAGGCGTTGCGCCAGCTCGTGCATTTCCGGCACCTGGTAAGGAATGCGCGCATCGCGGATCTTGGCCTTGGCGCGCACGATGCGCTGGGCGATGGTCGCCGGGCTCTGCAGGAACGCCCGGGCGATCTGCTCGGTGGTCAGGTCGCACACCTCGCGCAGGGTCAGAGGCACCTGGGCATCGGCGGCCAGGGCCGGGTGGCAGCAGGTGAAGATCAGCCGCAGGCGGTCATCGGCGAGCAGTTCTTCCTCGCTGGAATCGGGTTGCTGGCCTTCGATGAGCATGATCAGGTCTGCCTGGGAGCGGTCGAAACGGGCGCGCCGGCGCAGGGCATCGATGGCCTTGAAGCGGCCGGTCGACACCAGCCAGGCACGCGGGTTGGCCGGGATACCATCGCGCTGCCAGCGCTCCACCGCGATGAAAAAGGCATCGTGCATTGCCTCCTCGGCCAGGTCGAAATCGCCCAGCAAGCGGATCAGCGTCGCCAGGATGCGCCGCGAGTCGCGCCGGTACACCGCCTCGACTTCGGCGCGCACCGCTCGCTCCTGCACCATCAGTCCGGCATCCGCTGGGTCACCACCTCCACCAGGCGGTCCAGGCTTTCTCCCCAGCCCTGGTGGAAGCCCATTTCCTCGTGGGCACGGCTGTCAGCGGCGTTCCAGTGCCAGGCACGGGCGGTGTAGCGGGTTTTGCCGTGCTCCTCGTCAAAGGTGATGACCGCCGTCATGAAGGCTTTGTCCGAGGGCACCCAACCTGGGCCAAAGGCGTCGGTGAACACCAGCCGGCGCGGCGCCGCAATTTCCAGGAACACGCCCTGGGTCGGGTATTCGGTGCCATCCGGCGCGCGCATCAAGGTCCGGAACAGGCCACCGACCCACAGCTGCATCTCGCATTGCGGGGTGGTCATGCCGTGCGGCCCCCACCACTGCATCAGCCATTCGGGCTCGGTCCAGGCGCGGAACACCTTGGCGGGCGGGGCATCGATCAGGCGGCTGATGGACAATTCGTGCTGCGCTTGCGCAGGTTGGGCGAGGCTCATGCTGGTGGTTCTCCGTGGCTGTCAGGGTTGCAGGTCGCGCACTGGCCTCACTTCAACGCTGCCGACCCGTGCGGCGGGGATGCCCTTGGCGATGTTGATGGCCTCGTTGAGGTCGCGGGCATCGACCAGGTAAAAGCCGGCCAGTTGTTCCTTGGTTTCGGCGAACGGGCCGTCGGTCAGGCTCATGTGCCCGGCGCGCAGGCGCACCGTGGTGGCGGTCTGCACGGGCTTGAGCGCCTCGGCTGCGAGCATGCGCCCGGAGCCCTGCAGGCTTTCGGCGTAGGCCATGCACTCGGCGTCTTCCGGGCTGTCGGGCAGGCTGTGCAGCAGCCCTTCGTCACAATAGACCAGGCACAGGTATTTCATGGTCGTCTCCAGGGCATTGGCAAAGTGCGTTTGGCGATAGCGGATCAGGGCTTGAGATCGAACAGTGCTTTCTGCGTTTGCATGTCGAATGGTGCCGACCAGTGTTCGTGGATCACCTGCCACTGCCCGCCTGACTTGCGATAGCCCACGGTGGCGCGCATGAAGCCGCACTGGCTTTCGTCGTCCGACGGGCCGCAACGGTTGAGCCAGTGAGCCAGGGCCAGGTCGCCCTCGGCGTGAACGGTGAGCTCGGCCTGTTCGAACACCATGGGGCCGGTGCACAGGTTCATGCACATTTCCCAATGCGCCTGGTACACGGCCTTGCCCTTGAATTGCAGCGCCTGGATGGCATCGAAGGCGACGATGTCGTCGGCATAGGGGGCGACGATGGCCGGGATGTCGCGATCGCGCACGGCCTGCATCCAGCGCTCGATCAGTTGGCGGATTTCGCTTTCGGCTTGGGCGTTCATCGGGTTCTCTCCGAAATGGTGAGCGGCAGTGGCGTTCGCGCCGCCTTCACCACTGGTCGAACGCAGGGTCGGGAAATCGACAGGGGAGCATCGCCGGTCGATGGGCGGTGATCAGCGCACCGCCACCTGCCTGCCTACACCACTGGGCTGGCGAGGATGAATTCACGGTAGCCCGAAACGATCACGTACACCGCGAAGTAGCAGAAAATGGCCGCTGACAAGAGATACGACCAGGTCAGCAAGCGCTCGCCCAGCAAACGCCCGCCGTGGCTGGCAATGCCGCACAAGCTCATGCACCAGACCAGCCCGGCGGCGAAGAAGCCGCCCAGAAACAACCCCGCATCCAGCAAACTGCCGCCGCCAGAGCGGGATATCAAAACCCCACCCACCGCAGCGAACCACAAGATGGCGCTGGGCGATGACATCGCCAGGAAGATGCCCCGCAAGAACTCGCGCCAACCCGACTCCACCACCACCTCGGCACGTGCCTGCATGTGCCCACCCCGCCAGGCCGCCAGCAGCATCTTGATCGCGAACCAGACCAGCAACGCCGAGCCGCCCAGCCACAAGGTCCAGCGCACGCTCTCGAACTGCAGCAGCACGGTCATGCCGGCCAGCGCCGCGATGGCGTAGACCAGGTCACCGACGCAGGTGCCCAGGCCGAGCCAGAAGCCCTGGAGGAAGCCGCGCTGCATGGCCAGGGTAATCATGGCGATGTTGGCGATACCAATATCGAGGCACAACGACAGGCTGAGGAGAAAACCGTTGGAGAAAGGCATTGAGTACTCGTGGCTGGCCAATGACGCGCGGTAGAGCCTGCCACGAGTGAACATTGCATGGGAAGCGAGGTGTTCGGTCAGGCGAAGGCGGCCTGCTCGAACACCTCGTCCGCCCACTGATTCAGGCTTTTGCCAGCAGCACGCGCGGCGATGCTGGCGGCCGCATGCACTTCCGGACGGATACGCAGCATGACCTTGCCTGATGCGGGCTTTTCAGGGGTGATGCCCTGCTCGGCGCAGTCAGCCAGGTAGTCCTCCAGCGCCTGGTGGAAAGCCTCATGCAACTGGGGCACAGAGCTTGCGTGAAAACTGATGATGTCGCGCATGCCGAGCACCCGGCCTACGAAAATGTCGTCACGGTCATCGTATTCGATACGGGCGGCATAACCCTTGTAGCGCATGCAACTCATAAGCTGACTCCTGCCCGCTGCAAGAATTCGCGGGCCTCTTCGATCTGATACCGCTTGGCTTCCTTGCCTGGATGAGGGCGATGGCACCTCCAGCACTGCCCGCCAAGCGTCAGCTTGACCCTTGAGCCTTGCCGCTCGTGCACTTGCCCTCCGAGATGAACGATGAGCGCTTCAACCTCGGAAAAGGCCAGTGACGTCGTGGTGGGCGTCCGATGGATCGCATCGAGGATCTTTCGGTATCGAGTGTTCATGGAAAGATGCTATCAAAATAAGATAGCACCCTTTCCATAATATCCATTCAGGATTTTTCATCTCCCGCCAGCACCTGCGCATAACGCGCACGGTCCACATTGGCCCCGCTCAGCACCACCGCCACCCGCTTGCCCTGTTGCCGCTCGCGCTCTTGCATCAACGCCGCCAGCGCTGCAGCCCCCGCCCCTTCGGCGGTGTTATGGGTCGCCTCGTGGTACTGGCGCATGGCCTCGGCGACCTCGCCGTCGGTAACCCGCACGATCCGCGCCGCATGCTGGCGAACCAGGGCGAAGGCATCGGGGTGCGGCACCCGGCAGGCCATGCCATCGGCGAAGGTCTCGGCGGTGCGGGTGGTGACGATGCGCCCTTGCTCGAAACTCTGCGCGTAGGCATCGGCTGCGCTGGAGACTACGCCCACGATCTCGGTGTTCAGCCCCAGCAGGTTGCGCGCCTGGATCAGCCCGCAGATGCCCGAGCCCATGCCGATCGGCACATAGACGCAATCAAGGTCTTGCACGGCTTCGAACAGCTCCAGGGCATAGGTGGCCACACCCCGCACCAGTTCCGGGTGGAACGAGGGCACCATGGCATAGCCGCGCTCCTCCGCCAGCCGCGCAGCTTCCTCGCGGGCCACATCGAAATCCACGCCGTACTCCACCAACTCGGCCCCGAGTGCGCGCATGGCGGCGTTCTTTTCTTTCGAGTTGCCTTCGGGCACCACGATCACCAGCGGCACACCCGCCTGGCGCGCGGCCAGGGCCATGCTCTGGCCGTGGTTGCCACGGGTGGCGGTGACCAGGCCAAGGGGCGGCTTGCCCGCGGCCAACAGCGAGCGCACGTAGACCAGGCCGCCTCGCACCTTGAACGCGCCGGTGGGCGCATGGTTCTCGTGCTTGACCCACACCTCGCACCCCAGCCGATCGGCCAGCAGGGGCCAGCGGTATTGTGGCGTAGCAGGCACGTGCTGGTGAACGAATGCAGCGGCTTCACGCAGGGCGGCAAGGTCGAACATGGCGGTCATCCTTTATCGGTACGAGGTTGAACCGATCCTAGGCGCCAGGCATTGTATGGGTAAATCCTTATATTGCATGGGTAGCAATTTCATGTGGATGCCAGAACTGGCCGACGACGGCCGGCCGCGCTACCTGGCGCTGGTCGACGCCATCGCCAGCGCCATCGAAACGGGCGCGCTGAGGGTCGGCGAGCGCCTGCCGCCCCAGCGCCGCCTGGCCTGGAAGCTTGGGCTCAACCCCAGCACCACCCAGCAGGCCTACCGCGAGGCAGCGGCCCGGCACCTGGTGGCGGGCGAGGTGGGGCGCGGCACCTATGTGCTGGCCGGCAGCCGCGAAGCCACGCTGTTTCGCCTGAAGCGGCACGACAGCCTGGGCGCGCTGATCGACCTGTCGACCAACGTGCCGGTGGCCGACCCCGCCAACCAGGACCTCGAGGCAAGCCTGCAGGCCTTGCTCGCCCAGGGCCAGACGCACCTGCTCGACCATTACCTGGGCCCGCAGCAACTGCTGCTGGGCCGCCTGCAGGGCGCGCGCTGGCTGAGCAACCGCGGGCTGGCGCTGTCGGCGGAACAGCTGCTGCTCTGCGGCGGCGCCCAGCACGCCCTGACCCTGCTGCTGCAGTCGTTTTGCCAGGCCGGCGAGCCGGTGCTGCTCGAAGCCTTGACCGCGCCCGGCATCAAGGCCGCCTGCCGGCAACTGCGCCTGCCGGTACATGGTGTGGCGCTCGATGCCCAGGGCCTGCTGCCGCAGGAGCTGGACCGGGTAGCGCGGGCCAGCGGCGCGCGGGTGCTGGTGACCACCCCTGCCCTGCACAACCCTACCGGCGCCTGCATGGGCGAGGCACGCCGCCAGGCCATCGCCGAGGTGGCACGGCGCCTGGGGCTGCTGGTGATCGAGGACGATGTGTACGGCGCGCTCAGCGAGCACGCGCCGCTGTATCCGCTGCTGGGCGAGCGCGGCATGCTGATCAGCAGCCTGTCCAAGACAGTGGCTGCGGGGTTGCGCCTGGGCTGGATCGTGGCCAGCCCTGGCCTGCTGGAGCAGGTCGACCCGCACGCCGGGGCCAGCCATTGGCCGGTGTCGCCGTTGAACCTGCAGCTCGCTTGCCAGTGGATCGAGGACGGCACTGCGGCGCGGCGCCTGGCCTGGCAGCGCGAGGAAGTCGCCGTGCGCTGGCGCCTGGCGCGCAGCCTGTTGGGCGAGGCGCTGCAGAACGCCAGCGAACCTTCGCCGCATGTGTGGGTGGCGGCGGCGCGGGGGGCTGACAGGGTCGTGGCGCAGTGCCGGGCGCAGGGGGTGGAGGTGGTGCCGGCGAGTGTGTTCGCCATTGGTGCCAGCGAGGTGCAGGCGGTGCGCATCAGCCTGTCGGCGGCGCAGAGCCGGGCGGGGTTGAAGCGGGGGTTGGAGGTGGTGCGGCAGGTATTGGCAGGGC
>NZ_DJTF01000027.1:0-45024 GCF_002438125.1 Pseudomonas sp. UBA6315 | reverse complement strand
GGCTCCCACAAGCGGATTGGGTCAGCTTTTACAGATCGAATCGATCAACCCTGCTGGCAACCTTCGCCCATGGCGCGGTACTGGATGGTGTGCACTTGGCCTTGATGGTCTTCATAGGTCATGGTCGCAGGCACCACTTCGCAGACATTGGGGATGGTCGACAGGTTGATCACCCTTTTGATGTCCAGGTTCATGGAATAGTCATACTGCTGGGCCACAGGCTCGCTGGAGACGGGCTTGGCCTCATCCGCCAGGGCGAGCGAGGACATACCGACCAGTGCAAGAATCAGTAATGGTTTCATGGTGTTGGGCCTTCAAAGCAATCAAGCTGATCGATTGACTTCATATGCCGTCATTGGCGCGGAGAAGTTGTCATCGACTGCGAAGATGACACGAAGTACCGATCCCGCTTCGTCGTACTGCCAGGGGGGATGGTTGAAATTCTACTCCCCGATCGGAATAGTTGAACCCCGACGTCGGACATTCACCCTTGTAGAATTTGCAACAATCTGCAACAAAAAACGCCTGAAAATACCGCCACAGAGCTTCTGCCACGACTTTCCGGAATGTCCATGACTGCGCTGCACTGCACACAATTGATCGGCCCCGAGCGCCGCCTGCTCGATCATTTCTACCGCCAGCAAGGTTCACGCATGCGTGCAGACAATGAAGGGCAGCTGTGGGTGGCACGGACCACGGCCATCGTCGCTGGCCTGAGCCTCAGGCCCGTGGAGGGTGGCCATTGGCTCAGCGGCCTGTTCGTCGCCCCGACGCAACGGGGCCAGGGCGTGGCCGGGCAATTGGTTAACGCTGCGTTGGCAGAGGCCTGTGGCAGTACGTGGCTGTTCTGCCACCCCGACCTTGCCGGGCTATATGAGCGCCTGGGCTTCGAACCCGCCACGAGCCTGCCGCAAGCCCTGGCAAGCCGCCTGCTGCGCTACCAGCGCAGCAAGCCACTCATTGCCCTGGTGCGGGCTCAGTCGTCGCTGGCATCGAGCCCTGGGAACAGCACCTCGGTGTAGCCGAACTTGGCGAAATCCTGAATGCGCGAAGGGTACAGCCGCCCGATCAGGTGGTCGCACTCGTGCTGCACCACCCGCGCATGGAAGCCGTCGGCAAAGCGGTTGACCGGGTTGCCCTGCGGGTCGATGCCGGTATAGCTGATGTGCTTGTAGCGCGGCACCACACCGCGCAGGCCGGGGACGGACAGGCAGCCCTCCCAGCCATCCTCCACCTCGCTGGTCAGCGGCGTGATCACTGGGTTGATCAGGATGGTCTGCGGCACGGCCTCGGCATCCGGGTAGCGCTCGCTGCGCTCGAAGCCGAAGATCACCAACTGCAGGTCGATGCCGATCTGCGGCGCCGCCAGCCCTACCCCACCGACATGACGCATGGTCTCGAACATGTCGTCGATCAGCTGTTGCAGCTCGGCACTGCCGATCAGGTGGTCGGGTACCGCTGGGGCGATGCGCAGCAAGCGCTCGTCGCCCATCTTGAGGATGTCACGGATCATCGCGGGTTCGGCTCGGACGGTTGGGGCTCGGCAGGATGCTCATGGCCGAGCACGGTCAGGTTTTCCTTGGCCTGGGTGCCCTCGAAATCCTTCTCGCCGGGGTTCTTGCCCTCGGCCGACATGTGCTCGATCACGGCGTTCATTTCAGCGCCCAGTAGCAACACGGCCGCGGAGATGTAGAAATACAGCAAAAGCACGATGATTGCACCGATGCTGCCGTACATCGCGTTGTAGTCGGCGAAGGTCTTCACGTAATAGGCAAAGCCCAGCGAGGCGATGATCCAGACCACCACCGCCAGCACCGAACCTGGGGTGATGAAGCGAAACTTCTGTTTCACATCGGGCATCACGTAGTAGATCAACGCCACCGCCACCATCATCAGGATGATGATCGCCGGCCAGCGCAGGATGGTCCACACGGTGACCACCACCTCCTGCATGCCGACCTGTGCGGCGATCCACTCCATCACCTGCGGCCCCAGCACCATCAGTGCCGCGGTCGACAGCAGCATGCCGGCGATGCCGATGGTGTAGAAGATCGACAGCGGGATGCGCTTCCACACCGGGCGCCCTTCGGGCACGTCGTAGGCGGCGTTCATGGCGCTCATCATCAGGCGCACGCCGGCCGAGGCGGTCCACAGCGCGATCACGATACCCACCGAAAGCAGGCCGCCCTTGGACTGCTGCAACTGGTCGATGACGGGGTTGACCTGTTCCAGCGCCTGGGGTGGCAGCACCAGCTCCGATTGCAGGCGCAACCAGGAGAAGAAGTCCGGCAGGTGCAAAAAGCCGATCAAGGCGATCAGAAACAGCAGGAACGGGAACAGCGAAAACAGCATCTGGTAGGCCAGCGCTGAGGCATAGGTGGACATCTCGTCGTCGAGAAATTCCTGGACGGTGCGTACCAGCACGCGGTGCAAGGGCAGGCCGCGCAGGTCGGGGAAAATCATAGCGTCTCCTTTCGCCGCTTGATCAATACAACAGGCAAGTCTAATAGACCACGCGACTGATGTACCGCTCCCTACCATAGTTGAAGAATTTGCCTGCCTGAAACTGTGCCGGCCTCCACACAGGGAGGCCGGCCAGTCAGTTCACCATCAAGGCTTTTTCACGGCGTCCTTGACGTTGCCCTTGATCTGCTGCGCCTCGCCCTTGAGTTCCTGGGCCTTGCCTTCGGCGCGCAGCTTGTCGTTGTCGGTCACCTTGCCGACACCCTGCTTGATGTTGCCGACAGCTTCATTGGCCAAGCCTTTTGCTTTGTCTTTAGTGCCGCTCATGGCAAATCTCCTGCAAATGGAGACACGGGGTCCGTGTCGACAATGGGTGGACCGGGGCACCTGCCCAGGAGTTTCAAACAATTTGCAGCGCTCAAGCCGAGCGGTAATTCTGCGGGCGAATACCGCACTGAATCGGCCCCAGGCCGCTGCGCAAGCTCAGGCAGCTGCCTAGAATCGCGGCAAACGGCAGCCCCAAGCAGGTTGCCCTCGATAAAAACAACAGTTTTCGGAAACCCCGCACCCATGCGCCTCATGCCTTTGCTCGCGGCCCTGCTGCCGCTGTTGCCCCTGCCTGCACTCGCCGCCGCACCGGCCAGTGACACCTTGCGGGTGGACCGCTATGAAGACGATGGCCAACCCGGCACCCTGCGCTGGGCAATCGAGACCAGCAACCTGCACCCCGGCCAGTACCGCATCGAAATCGCCGCCGTCGGCAAGGCCCCTTACGTCATCCGCCCGACGCACGCTCTGCCGGAAATCAAGGGCCCGGTGCGCATCACCGGCCTGCCCTGGGCGCGAGAGGGGCAGTACGTCGCCATCGACGGCTCCGGCTACATCAAGGACCAGGGAGTGCGCACCTGCCCCGGCGCCCTGCCCGGCCAGTTCGGCACCAACGTGCGCACCACCACCCATCCCGGGCTGGTGCTGCGTGATACCCAGGGCGTGCAGTTGAGCGGCCTTGAGGTGCGCAACTTCTGCATCGGCATCCTGGTCAACCGGGCCAGTGGCAACGTCATCGAAGACAACCGCATCGTCGCCAACAAGGGCGGTGCCGGCATCATGCTCACCGGCGACGACGGCGCCGGCAACCCCACCGCCACCACCACGGTCAACAACAAGGTGCTGCGCAACCAGCTCATCGACAACGGCGATGGCCTGGAGCTGACCCGCGGCGCGGCGTTCAACCTGGTGGCCGACAACCTGTTCCGCTCCACCGCCGCCAACCCCGAGCCCTCCCAGGGCATCGAGATCCTGCTGGGCAACGACAACACGGTGGTGCGCAACCGCTTCGAGAATTACTCCGATGGCCTGCAGATCAACTGGGGCAAGCGCAACTACCTGGGTGCCAACACCTTCAGTGGCAATTCGATCGGCGTCAGCGTGACCGGCGAAGGCAACATCCTCGACGGCAACCAGATCCACGGCAATCGCATCGGTGTGGCCCTGCGCCCGGAACCGGAGGTCACCGCCACGCGCCTGACGGGCAACCGCATCTGGGGCAACAGCCAGGACATTCGCCGCTGCGAGGCAGGCGGCTCGTGCGTGGCCAATCAGCGTACCGGCGCCATCGTCTTTGGCGTGCCGGCCCAGGCGCATGCCCTGTATGTCGGCTCGCGCGGGGTGGGGGCAGAGTTGCCGGAGAAAGACCAGGCGGCCATCTGCGATGCCCAGGGCGAGCCCAAGCCGTGCCAGCCGCTGCCTAACCACAATCAGCAGCCGCCACGGTTGCTGGCGCTGGACGGCGAGGTGCTGCGCGGCGAGGTGAACGGGCCGGCGTCGAGCCTGTTGCGGGTCGAGGTGTTTGGCAATGCCCAGGCCCAGGGCAGCGAGGCCGAGCAGTTTCTGGGGGAAGTGCTGGTGAACAGCGATGAGCAAGGGCGAGCGCGGTTTGCCCAGCCTTTGCAGGGGGCTGCAGGGTTGCACAGTTTTACCGCGACCGTGACCACGGCCGATGGCGCGACTTCCGAGTTGAGCCTGCCGGTTCGTCGCTGAGGCTGCCGGCCTCTTCGCGGGGCAAGCCCGCTCCCACAAGTGCAGCAGCGCTTGCAGAATCAACCTTGCCCCGCCCGATGCCACCCCTCACAATGCAGGCCTTTATAGCTTCACACCGCAGGAACCTGCATGAAACTCGACAAACCCGCCGCCATCGCCCGGCGCAACCAGGCGCTGGCCAACCCGGTGCTCAGCAGCGCCAACACCTTGTTCGCCATCCTCGACCGCAAACGCAACCTGTGGTGGTTCGATGTGCCGGTGGCATTGCTGCGCAAAGGCCAGCCAGACTGGGTCAACCTGCTGCTGCACACCCCCGAGACCGACCAGTTGCAGCACCTCAAGGTGCCCACCAACTTCCTCAAGGCTCACCAGGAGCAGATGGAAGTGCGCAACCCCGGCAAGCGCCGCTCGACCATCAGCCTGGCGCTGAGCGCCGACCGCGACTCGCTGCTGCGCGACACCCGCCCGGGTGGCGAGCAGCTCGACTTCAAGCCGTTCGTGCAGGCCTGATTTCAGGCCCGCTCGATGCGATCGTCATGGATGACGATGCGGCCTTGCTTGAACAACGCACCAATCGCCTTCTTGAAGTTGCCCTTGCTGACATTGAACATGCGGCTGATCACTTCCGGGTCGCTCTTGTCGCACACCGGCAACACCCCACCCTCGGCTTCCAGGCGCGCCATGATCTGCTCATGCAGGCCGTCGGACAGTGCCTGGCCGACCGGCTGCAGGCTCAGGGCAATCTTGCCGTCATGGCGCACTTCCTTGATGTAGCCCTTCTCGTGCATGCCCGAGCGCAGGAACTTGAACACTTCGTTCTTGTGGATCAGGCCCCAGTGGCGGTTGTTGATGATCGCCTTGAAGCCCATGGGCGTCTGCCCGGCCACCAGCAGTTCGACCGGCTGGCCGATCGGGTAATCGGCCGGGGTGCGGTCCAGGTAGCGGTCCAGGCGTGAAGTGGCGGTGATGCGCCGGGTGCGTTTGTCGAGGTAGACGTGCACCACGCAGTAATCGCCGACCTTCAGCGGCCGCGCCTCTTCCGAGTACGGCATCAGCAGGTCCTTGGACAGGCCCCAGTCGAGGAAGATGCCGGCACCGTTGATGTCCTTGACCTTGAGGCTGGCGAATTCGCCGACCTGCACCTTGGGCTTCTCGGTGGTGGCGATCAGCTGGTCTTCGCTGTCCAGGTAGATGAACACGTTCAGCCAGTCGTCGATCTCGGTTTCGGCGTCCTTCGGGATGTAGCGCCCGGGCAGCAGGATCTCGCCGTCGGCGCCGCCGTCCAGGTACAGGCCGAAGTCCACGTGTTTCACGATTTGCAAACTGTTGTAACGCCCAAGCAGAGCCATTTCCGATGTTCCTCAAGACAAGGCGGCTATTCTACACCTGAAGCCCGCACGCTGCCCCACCGCTGATTTGGCGGAACCGTCCGCGCGGCCCTTGCGTCTACCGAGTGGCCAGCCACTGCAAGGATCAGCACATGCCTCTACGCCTGTCCAAAGCCCTGCTCATCGCCTTCAGCTTCGCCCTGGCCCTGGCGGCCTGCAGCCGCATCGACCTGGCCTACCGCAACCTCGACCGGCTGGTGCCCTGGTCGCTGGACGACTACCTGGCGATGAACCGCGAGCAGAAGGCACTGCTCGACGAACGGCTCAAGCAGCACCTGGCCTGGCACTGCCAGACGCAACTGCCCGGCTACCTCGACTGGCTGGACCGGGTGCGCGACATGCTGGCCGAGGACCAGGTCACCGACCAGGCCCTGCAGCAGCGCACGGCCGAAGCCCGCCAGGCGATCGGCCGGGTCGCCGAGCAGATCACCCCCTCGGCCACCGAGCTGCTGCGTGGCATGAGCGATGCCCAGGTGGCGAAAATGCGCGAAGCCTTCCGCGAAGACATCAGCGAGCGCCAGAAGCAATACGCAGACACCCCGCTGCCCAAGCAGATCACCCGCCGCGCCGAACGCATGGAAAAACGCCTGGTGCCCTGGTTCGGCGAGCTCTCCGCCGCCCAGCGCCTGCGGGTGCTGAGCTGGTCGCAGGCGCTGGGCGACCAGAACCGCGAGTCGATCGCCAACCGTGCCCACTGGCAGCAGCAGTTGCTGTTGGCCATGAACCAGCGCGGCGAGCAAAGCTTCGAGCCACGCCTGGCGCAACTGCTGCAGCGCAAGGAAAGCCTGTGGACGCCGGAGTACCGCATCGCCTTCCAGAACAGCGAACAGCAGGCGCGCAGCCTGCTCATCGACCTGGTGCACCAGAGCACGCCGGCCCAACGCCAGTTCCTGCAGGGCCAGTTGGCCAAGGTGCGCACCGATTTCAGCGAGCTCAAGTGCTTGAAGGGGTGATGTGTTGCATCAGTGCCGGCCGCTTCGCGGGCAAGCCCGCTCCCACCCCAGTGTTCCAGATTGTTGTTAGCCCTGTGGGAGCGGGCTTGCCCCGCGAAGAGGCCGGCACAGCCCTTGCCAATCACCGTCCCTTGCGCCGATAAGGGAACACATCGATCACCTTGCCCTGGCGAATCGTCTCCTGCAGCCCCTTCCAGTAATCGGCGTCATACAACTCGCCGTGCAAGCGGCTGAACAACCGCCGCTGGCCAATATCGGCAAACAGGAACGGCGGAAACTCCTCGGGAAACACATCATGCGGCCCGATCGAATACCAAGGCTCGCCCGACATCTCGTCCTCCGGGTAGCGCGGCGGCGGGATATGGCGGAAGTTCACCTCGGTCAGGTAGCTGATCTCGTCATAGTCGTAGAACACCACCCGGCCATGCCGGGTAACGCCGAAGTTCTTCAGCAGCATGTCACCCGGGAAGATGTTCGCCGCCGCCAGCTGCTTGATGGCCAGGCCGTAGTCTTCCAGTGCTTCGAGCACCTGGGCTTCGCTGGCCTGCTCCAGGTACAGGTTGAGCGGCACCATGCGCCGCTCCGTCCAGCAGTGGCGGATCAGCACCGTGTCGCCTTCCAGGGCCACGGTGGACGGCGCCACTTCCAGCAATTCGGCCAGGCACTCGGCCTCGAACTTGCCACGCGGGAAGCGAAAGTCGGCGAACTCCTGGGTATCGGCCATGCGCCCGACCCGGTCGACACTCTTCACCAGCCGGTACTTGTCGATCACCGTGGCGCGGTCGACGGTCTTGGACGGTGAAAAGCGGTCCTTGATGATCTTGAACACGGTGTTGAAGCCCGGCAGGGTGAACACGCTCATGACCATGCCACGCACCCCGGGGGCCATGACGAAGCGATCGTCGCTGCTGGCCAGGTGGTTGATCAGCGCCCGGTAAAACTCCGACTTGCCATGCTTGTAGAAGCCGATCGAGGTGTACAGCTCGGCGATGTGCTTGCCCGGCAGGATGCGCTTGAGGAAGTTGACGAACTCCGCCGGCACCGGCACATCGACCATGAAATACGAGCGGGTGAAGGAGAAGATGATCGACACCTCGGCCTCGTCGGTGATCAACGCGTCGGCCTCGATGCCATGGCCCTCGCGGTGCAGCAGGGGGATCACCAGCGGCCACTGCTCGTCGGCGTTGTACAGCCGCCCGACCAGGTAGGCGCCCTTGTTGCGGTACAGCACCGGCACGAACAGTTCCACGGCCAGCGCCGGGTCCTTGCACACCCAGTCCGGCAGGCACTCGCGCAATTGCTCTTCGAGGCGCGACAGGTCGCCTTCAAGGTCACCGTAGGCGAACGCATGGTCGGCGAAAATCGCCCGCAGCAGGCCCTTGAGGCTGCCATCGAGGCGGTAGGTGCGGGTTTGCGCAGCCCGCTCGCGCCCACGCATCGAGGGCCGCGTGGTGTGGATGAACATGCAGCCGTCGCTGATCTGGTCGTGGCTGAACAGGCTGCAGAACAGCGAGTTGTACCAGGTTTCTGCCAGTTCATCGTCCAGACGCGGGTCGATCAGGCCGATGTAGGCGCTTTTCACCAACGGCCATTGCGCCACCTGCAGCAGCACCTCGTCCTCGAAGCCATCGCGCAGCCAACTGTTGACCTCGCCGACCTTGCGTTCATAGAGGTTGATTCGCGCAGCCGCCGCGCGCTGGCTCTCCTGCCAGCGCGCCTGCGCGAAGCGCTCGCGGGCGCCGAGGGTGATGCGGCGAAAGTGTTCGCGGTAGTCGTCGAAGCCATCGAGGATCATCCGGGCGATTTCGCCGGCAGGCCAGTGCTCGGTCATGCAAGGCATCTCGGTGCAGGTTGAGATAGACAGCTTAGCCGGCCCCGGCATTTCGCGATGCCCCATCGCCGGCAAGCCGGCTCCCACATGTACGGCACTGCTATCAGGGGTTGTGGGAGCCGGCTTGCCGGCGATGGGGCCCGCGCAGATTCACACAGCAAGAAAGCACAAGAACCCATCCCGCCACGTCGCGTACACTCGCGCCCTGCCTTGTACCTGGAGACCGCCGTGAGCCCCATCGCCCTGACCCGCCTGCTGACCCTTGCCGCCGTGTGGGGCGCGAGTTTCCTGTTCATGCGCATCATCGCCCCCGAGCTGGGCACCATCCCCACCGCCTTCTTCCGCGTGTCCATCGCCTGCCTGGGCCTGATCGTCATCCTCGCCGCCGCCGGCGTGCGCTGGAACTTCCAGGGCAAGCTCGGCGCCTGCCTGGTACTGGGCATGATCAACTCGGGGATCCCGGCCACCTTCTATTCGGTGGCGGCGCAGCTGCTGCCAGCCGGCTATTCGGCAATCTTCAACGCCACCACGCCGCTGATGGGCGTGCTGATCGGCGCACTGTTCTTCCGCGAGGCGATGACCCTGCCCAAGCTGTGCGGCATCTTCCTTGGCCTGTTCGGCGTCGGCATCCTCAGCGGCGCCGGCCCTGTAGCCCTGGACATGGCCTTGCTGCAGGGCGCGCTGGCCTGCCTGGCCGCCACCACCTGCTACGGTTTCGCCGGTTTCCTCGCACGGCGCTGGGTCAGTGGCCTGGACAGCCGCCTCTCGGCCTTGGGCAGCATGCTCGGCGCCACCTTGATGATGACCCCGCTGTTCGCCTGGAGCGCACTGACCCAGCCCCCGGCAAGCTGGGGCGGCTGGCAGGTGTGGTTGTCGCTGCTGGGCCTGGGGCTGTTGTGCACGGCCTTCGCCTACATCCTCTACTTCCGCCTGCTGGCCGAGATCGGGCCGGTCAAGGCCAGCACCGTGACCTTCCTGATTCCGGTGTTCGGCGTGCTGTGGGGCGCATGGCTGCTGGATGAGTCGCTGTCGATGGGGCACCTGTACGGCGGCGTGCTGATTGGCGTGGCGCTGTGGCTGGTGCTCAAGCCGGCCAGGCGCGTTGCCTGAAGACAGAGGGGGCAAAGGGCATTACGATACGCAGCCCTCCTGACCTGTAAAACCCCATGCCCCCTGAGCAAACCTCAACCTACAAGATCGTGCTCTGGCGCCTGGAGCAGGATGCGCAAGGCTACCCACCCGCCTCGGTCGAAGGCCTGTGGGCCAAGCGCACCGACGCTGGCTACCAGGTCGACAGCATCCCCTTCTATGCCTATGGCATCGCACCCGGCGACACCATCAGCATCAGCGAGGACGGCGAACAGTCCTGGTTTGCAGCCCTGCAATGCAGTGGCGGCGCCTCGGTATTTCGCATTCTGGTAAAAGCCGCTGGCGACCTGGAACAGGTACGCGCCGCGCTCGAAGACTTCGGCTGCCCGAGCCAGGTGGAAAAGGCCGTGAGGATGCTGGCTGTCGAGGTGCCGCCTTCGCGTTCACTCGACACCTTGCTCTACTACCTGCTGACCCAGCGAGAAGCCGGCACCCTCGATTTCGAGGAAGGCGTGCTGCGCCACGCCATCCCCGAAGAGTTTCGCTAGAACGCCCTACGCTTCGGCCAGCCGCGCCGCGGGCTTGCGGAACACGAACAGCAGGCCGACCACGATCAGGCCCATGCCCAGCAGGCTGAGCGGGGCCAGGCGGTTACCGAAGATCAGGTAGTCCATCAACGCGGTCACTGCCGGCACCAGGTAGAACAGGCTGGTGACGTTGACCAGGTTGCCCTTGGCGATCAGCCGGTACAGCAGCAAGGTCGCCAGCAGCGAGACCACCAGGCCCATCCACAGCAGCGCACCGATGAAACTGGTGCTCCACTGGACATGCAGCGGCTGCAGCGGTGCGAACACCGCGCACAGGGCAAAGCCTGCCAGGTACTGCAGCCCCAGGGTGCCCATGGGGTTGTCGGTGATGCGCTTTTGCAGAATCGAGCCAAAGGTCATGCTGGCCAGGGCCAGCAAGGCGAACAGCATGCCGAGCAGCGACACCCCGCCCAGGTTGATGCCCTGATAGACCACCATCACCAGCCCGCCAAGCCCCAGGCCCAGGCCGAACAGCCGGCTCCAGGAGCGCTGGCGCTCCATCAGCACCACGGTGAGGATCGGTTGCACGCCCATCACCGTGGCCATGACGCCGGGGGTGACATGGGTGTTGAGCGCCAGCAGGTAGAAGATCTGGTAGGCGCCGAGCAGCACGCAGCCGGTGCCCAGGGCGCGCAGGATGGCCCCGCGGGTACGCGGCCAGCGCAGGCCCAGCAACGGGCTGATCAGCAGCAGGCCGGTGAGCGCCAGCGCCGAGCGCAGCAGCAGGAAGGCAAACGGGCTGGCCTGCGCCAGGCCGAGCTTGGAAACGATGGCGCCGCTGCTCCAGAGCAGGACGAACAGGCTGGTGGTGGCCGCCGAGGCCACGGAAGTTTTGCTGAAGGCAGACATGAATGCACCTGTATTCGGGCAAATAAGCCGAACGGTGGGCGTGAACTTCAGTAAGGGAAGTAGCCGACCGTGTTCAGTAGGTTGCGCGTGTGAAGGGATGCGGCCAGAGGCCGATCAGCCCAGCACGACCACGCAGCGAGGCGGAGCTACGCCGCCTACGACGCCACTGACAGGTGGTGGGTAATGACTGATCATGGCCGGCTGCTGGCTGCCACGCACGACCATGCCCGCGACTGGCGCGATGGCAAAGCGTGTGGTGGAAGGGGTGGCTGGCATGAACAGGTCTTCGAGAAAGTGAATGGTCTGGAATATAGCGGTGAATCGGCTGATGGGCAATAGCGGGGCTTTGTGCTGTTCGAGCGGGCCCTATCGCCGGCAAGCCGGCTCCTACATTACCTGTGGGAGCCGGCTTGCCGGCGATAGGGCCCGACCAGCACTCAGAACAACCAGCGATACAACAGGTAAGCCACCACCACCGCCAGCACCGGCCGCAGGATGCGGTAGGCCTTGGGGTTGGCGCGCTTGAACTGCTTCATGCGGGTGCTGATCTTGTTGCTGAAGCGCTTGCTCCAGGCATACGCCTGGTTGATGCCGCCCACGCGCTCGTCATCGGTGTTCTGCGGCGCGGTGGCGCGGCCGAGGAAGGCACTGACCTTGCGGTTGATGCGGGTCATCAGCGGGCTGCTCAGCGGGCGCTCGATGTCGCAGAACAGGATCACCCGGGTCACGTCGGTTTCGTTCTTCACCCAGTGCACGTAGGTTTCGTCGAACATCACGTCTTCGCCATCGCGCCAGGCATAGACCTGGCCATCGACGTAGATGCGGCAGTCGTCGGAGTTGGGCGTCGACAGCCCCAGGTGGTAGCGCAGGGAGCCGGCGAACGGGTCGCGGTGCGGGTTGAGGTGGCTGCCGCCGGGCAGCAGGGCGAACATCGCGCCCTTGACGTTGGGGATGCTGCTGACCAGCTCGACGGTCTTGGGGCACAGCGCCTCGGCCGACGGCAGTGGCTTGTCGTACCACTTCAGGTAGAAGCGCTTCCAGCCTTTCTTGAAGAACGAACCGAAACCGGCGTCGTTGTCCTTTTCGGCGGCGCGGATGTAGCCCTCGTCGAACAGGCGCATGGCCTCCTCGCGGATCACCTGCCAGTTGTCCTTGAGCACATCCAGCTCAGGGAAGCGCTGGCGGTCCAGGTACGGCTTGGACGGCACACCGGAAAACAGGTACATCAGGCTGTTGTACGGGGCGAACAGCGCCGAATGGTTGACGAACTGGCGCAGCACCGGCAGGCGCGCCTTGCCGCGCAGGTGCACGAACAGCACGCTGCCGAAGAACACCAGCAGGACACCCGCCTTGGCGAGGAAGGAAAAGGTCATGCAACACTCCTTGGAATGGAAACAGGCCAGCGCTGCCTGCCCCAAAAAAATCATCCGGCCATCATAAACCCATCCTGCCCAGGTAAAAACAACCTGGGCAGGATCTCAGTCATGAAGATTTTGCAACGAACCAGGCCGACAAATGTTGCGCCGGATCAGCGGCCGGGCTGATTACTGCTGGTTTTCCTGCTCGCTGAACAGGTCGCTGAACAGCATGCTCGACAGGTAGCGCTCGCCGGAGTCGGGCAGGATTACGACGATGGTCTTACCTTGCATCTCCGGTTTTTCCGCCAGGCGCACCGCCGCTGCCATGGCCGCGCCACAGGAAATGCCGCAGAGGATGCCCTCCTCCTGCATCAAGCGAATGGCCATGGCCTTGGACTCGTCGTCGGTCACGGTTTCGACCTGATCGACGATCGACAGGTCGAGGTTCTTCGGCACGAAGCCGGCGCCGATGCCCTGGATCTTGTGCGGGCTGGGCTTGAGCTCCTCACCGGCCAGGGTCTGGCTGATCAGCGGCGAGGACACGGGCTCCACCGCCACCGACAGGATCGACTTGCCCTGGGTGTGCTTGATGTAGCGCGACACGCCGGTGATGGTGCCGCCGGTGCCCACCCCCGCCACCAGCACGTCGACCGCGCCGTCGGTGTCGTTCCAGATTTCCGGGCCGGTGGTCTTCTCGTGGATGGCCGGGTTGGCCGGGTTGTCGAACTGGCCCGGGAGGAAGTACTGGGCGGGGTCGGAGGCGACGATCTCGTTGGCCTTCTCGATCGCGCCCTTCATGCCCTTGGCAGGCTCGGTCAGCACCAGCTCGGCGCCGAGGGCCTTGAGCACCTTGCGCCGCTCCAGGCTCATCGACGCCGGCATGGTCAGGATAAGCTTGTAGCCGCGGGCAGCGGCGACGAAGGCAAGGCCGATGCCGGTGTTGCCCGAGGTCGGCTCGACGATGGTCATGCCCGGCTTGAGCTTGCCGCTGCTCTCGGCGTCCCAGACCATGTTCGCGCCGATCCGGCACTTCACCGAGTAGCCCGGGTTGCGCCCCTCGATCTTGGCCAGGATGGTCACACCGCGCGGGGCGATGCGGTTGATCTGTACCAGCGGCGTGTTGCCGATGGAATGGGCGTTGTCTGCGTAGATACGGCTCATGGCAGGATCCTTGACATGAATTGAGCAGGGAAAGACTTAAAGGGTAAGCCTGCCCCCGAAGCCAGTAAAGCCTGTTCGAACTCCCCGCCAGCACGCGCGGTCAACCGAGCATCCTGCCTTGGAGAGCCCGCGATGAACGCTCGCTACCGCTGGCCGCTGGTCGGCCTCGCCGGCCTGGTGGTGCTGCTGGTTGCCCTGCACCTGGCGCTGCCCTACCTGGTGCGCGACTACCTCAACGACAAGCTGGCCGACATGGGCGAGTACCGCGGCCAGGTCGCTGACGTGGACCTGGCCTGGTGGCGCGGCGCCTACAAGATCAATGGCCTGAAAATCGTCAAGACCAGCGGCAAGGTGCCGGTGCCGCTGCTCGATGCGCCGTTGATCGACCTGTCGGTGAGCTGGCATTCGCTGTGGTTCGACCATGCCGTGGTGGCCAAGGTGACCTTCGTCCACCCCGAGATCAACTTCGTCGATGGCGGCAGCCATCAAGCCTCGCAGACCGGCCAAGGCACCGACTGGCGCCAGCAGCTGGAAAAACTGCTGCCCATCACCCTCGACCAGGTGCACATCGACCATGGCACCCTGACCTTTCGCAACTTCAGCTCCAAGCCGCCCGTCAACCTCAAGGCCACCCAGCTGGACGCCGACATCCGCAACCTGACCAACGTGCGCGACAAGAAGGGCCGGCGCGACGCCAGCTTCGACGCCAATGCCCTGCTGCTGGGCGATGCCAAGGTGGAAAGCCGCGCCACCTTCGACCCCTTCAGCGACTTCGACGACTTCCAGTTCCGCCTGCGCGCCACCGGCATCGAGCTGCGCAAGCTCAACGACTTCGCCAGCGCCTACGGCAAGTTCGACTTCAATGCCGGGCATGGCGACGTGGTGATCGAAGCCCAGGCCCAGGATGGGCGCCTGAACGGCTATATCAAGCCGCTGCTGCGCGATGTCGAGGTGTTCAACTGGCAGCAGGACGTGGAAAACAAGAACAAGAGCTTCCTGCGCTCGGTGTGGGAGGCGCTGGTGGGGGCCAGCGAGACGGCGCTGAAGAACCAGCGCAAGAACCAGTTCGCCACCCGCGTGGAGCTCAGCGGCAGCGTGCACCAGCAGGACATCAGCGCCTTCGAGGCGTTTCTGCAGATTTTGCGCAACGGCTTCATCCAGGCATTCAACGCACGCTACGAGCAGTCGCCGCCGAAAGCCGACTGAGCGGCCGTGACGGGCCATTCAGGGACTGAATACCCGGTCTGCGTTTGCACGCGTCTGGGGCCGGGGTATAGTCGCTGACAAACGATAAACATGTATTGCCCGTTGTGGCCCTATCGCCGGCAAGCCGGCTGCCACAGGCAAACCACAAGCCTTGAAAGCTGTGGCGTACCTGTGGGAGCCGGCTTGCCGGCGATAGGGCCAGTACAGGCCCCCGCAGAGGACACCCCCGATGAAGTTCGAAGGCACCCGCGACTACGTCGCCACAGACGACCTGAAACTGGCAGTAAACGCGGCCATCACCCTCGAACGCCCGCTGCTGGTCAAGGGCGAGCCGGGCACCGGCAAGACCATGCTCGCCGAGCAGCTGGCCGCCTCCTTCGGCGCCCGCCTGATCACCTGGCACATCAAGTCCACCACCAAGGCCCACCAGGGCCTCTACGAGTACGACGCGGTCAGCCGCCTGCGTGACTCGCAGCTGGGCGTGGACAAGGTCCACGACGTACGCAACTACCTGAAGAAGGGCAAGCTCTGGGAAGCCTTCGAGGCCGAAGAGCGGGTGATCCTGCTGATCGACGAAATCGACAAGGCCGAC
Source organism: Pseudomonas sp. UBA6315 (assembly GCF_002438125.1). Taxonomy (NCBI): domain Bacteria; kingdom Pseudomonadati; phylum Pseudomonadota; class Gammaproteobacteria; order Pseudomonadales; family Pseudomonadaceae; genus Pseudomonas; species Pseudomonas sp. UBA6315. The sequence goes on along the minus strand of NZ_DJTF01000027.1, from coordinate 29,507 downwards.
ATCGAGTTCCCCAACGACCTGCTGCAGGAACTCGACAAGATGGAGTTCTACGTCTACGAAATCGACGAGACCATCAAGGCCAAGCAGCGCCCGATCATCATCATCACCTCGAACAACGAAAAAGAGCTGCCCGACGCCTTCCTGCGCCGCTGCTTCTTCCACTACATCGCCTTCCCCGACCGCACCACCCTGCAGCAGATCGTCGATGTGCACTACCCCAACATCAAGCAGTCGCTGGTCAGCGAAGCGCTGGATGTGTTCTTCGATGTGCGCAAGGTCCCGGGCCTGAAGAAAAAGCCCTCCACTTCCGAACTGGTCGACTGGCTCAAGCTGCTGATGGCCGACAACATCGGCGAAGCGGTGCTGCGCGAGCGCGACCCGACCAAGGCCATCCCGCCGCTGGCCGGCGCCCTGGTGAAGAACGAGCAGGACGTGCAGCTGCTCGAGCGCCTGGCCTTCATGAGCCGGCGCGGCAACCGCTGACAGGAGCCGGCCATGCTGCTCAACCTGTTCAATGAAATGCGCGCGGCCAAGGTGCCGGTGTCGGTGCGCGAGCTGCTCGACCTGCTGAACGCCCTGCAAAAGCGCGTGGTGTTCGCCGACATGGACGAGTTCTACTACCTGGCCCGCGCCATCCTGGTGAAGGACGAACGCCATTTCGACAAGTTCGACCGGGCCTTCTCGGCCTACTTCAAGGGCCTGGAAAACCTCGACCAGCACCTTGAGGCGTTGATCCCCGAAGACTGGCTGCGCAAGGAATTCGAGCGCTCCCTGACCGATGAAGAGCGCGCGCAGATCCAGTCACTGGGCGGCCTGGACAAACTGATCGAGGAATTCAAGAAACGCCTCGAAGAGCAGAAGGAACGCCACGCCGGCGGCAACAAGTGGATCGGCACCGGCGGCACCAGCCCGTTCGGCTCCGGCGGCTTCAACCCCGAAGGCATCCGCGTCGGCGAAGCCGGCAAGCGCCAGGGCAAGGCCGTGAAGGTGTGGGACCAGCGCGAGTACAAGAACCTCGACGACCAGGTCGAACTGGGCACGCGCAACATCAAGCTGGCCCTGCGCCGGCTGCGCAAGTTCGCCCGCGAAGGCGCCGCCGAAGAGCTGGACATCGACGGCACCATCGACCACACCGCGCGTGATGCCGGGCTGCTGAACATCCAGATGCGCCCGGAGCGGCGCAACACCGTGAAACTGTTGCTGCTGTTCGATATCGGCGGCTCGATGGATGCCCACGTCAAGGTTTGCGAAGAGCTGTTCTCGGCGTGCAAGACCGAGTTCAAGCACCTGGAGTACTACTACTTCCACAACTGCGTGTATGAATCGGTGTGGAAGAACAACCTGCGCCGCACCTCGGAGCGCTTCTCCACCTTCGACCTGCTGCACAAGTACGGCGATGACTACAAGGTCGTGTTCGTCGGTGACGCGGCCATGGCGCCTTACGAAATCACCCAGCCCGGTGGCAGCGTCGAGCACTGGAACGAAGAAGCCGGTTATGTGTGGATCCAGCGTTTCATGGAGAAATTCAAGAAGGTCATCTGGATCAACCCTTATCCGAAGCAGGCCTGGGAATACACCGCATCGACGCACCTGGTGCGGGACCTGATCGAGGACAAGATGTACCCGCTGACCTTGCAGGGGTTGGAGGAAGGGATGCGTTACCTGTCCAAGTAATTGCCGACTGCTCCGGCCCTATCGCCGGCAAGCCGGCTCCCACAGGTACCGAGCACACCCTAATCCCTGTGGGAGCCGGCTTGCCGGCGATAGGGCCAGCAGCCTCACCGCCAACGTTGCAGATACGCCTGCTGCTCCCGCCACGCCTGCTCCTGCACCACCGCCCTGAACCGCACCAGCGCCCCCGGCATGCACTGCGCCAGCTGCGCCAACGCCAACGGCGTCAACGCCCCCAGCCGCGGATAGCCGCCAATGGTCTGCCGATCATTGAGCAACACGATCGGCTGCCCATCCGGCGGCACCTGCACCGCCCCCAGCGGAATGCCTTCGGAGATCATCGGCGCACCCTGGTAGACCAACTGCGGCCCCAACAGGCGGATACCCATGCGGTCGGCGCGGCTGTCCAGGGTCCAGTCGCGGTTGAAGGCCTCGAACAGGCTGGTGCCACTGAAGTCACCGATCTGCGCACCCATCACCAGGTCGAGCACGGGCTTGGCCACGTAGCTCGGGCACAGGGCCGCCGGCACTTCGCGCAAGGCCGGCGAACCTCCGGCAAAGGAAATCATCTGCCCCTTGGCCAGCGCGGCCCCTCGCCCATCGATACCCCCCAGTTCTTCGCGCACGACCGTAGCGCAGCTACCCAGCACCTCCTCACCAACGAATCCACCCGGGGCAGCCAGATACGCCCGCACACCCTGCCTTGGCTGCTTAAGGGTCAAGCGCTGCCCTTTGCCCAAGATGAAGCTGCGCCATGGCAGCAGTGGCTGATCATCCACCCGCGCATCCAGGTCAGCCCCGGCCAGCGCCAGCACGCAATCCTGCTCGGCTACCAGCGCAAAACCACCCAGCGCCACCTCGACCACGGGCGCCCCCAGCGGGTTGCCCAGCAGCCAGTTGGCCCAATGCATCGCCACCCAGTCCAGCGCGCCACCTTGGGTCACCCCCAGGTGGCGCACGCCAAAGCGGCCGGCGTCCTGCAGCTGGCACAAGGCGGTGCTGGCCTCGATCTGCAATTGCTTCATGCCTGCACCTCCACATCACCGCCCAAGGCCACGAATTCGGCCCGCGACACCGCCACGAAGCGCACCCGGTCGCCCGGCTGCAGCAGGCTGTAGCCCTCACGTTCGCGGTCGAACAGGCGCACCGGCGTGCGCCCGATCAGGTTCCAGCCACCCGGCGATACCGCCGGATACGCCGCCGTCTGACGTTCGGCGATACCCACGCTGCCGGCCGCCACGCGCTTGCGCGGCGTGCTCAGGCGCGGGCTGGCCAGGCGCTCGTCGACCAGCCCCATGAAGCCGAAGCCGGGGGCGAAGCCCAGGGCGAACACCGGGTATTCGCGCTCGCTGTGCAAGCGAATCACTTCGGCTTCGCTCAGCCCGCTGCGTGCGGCCAGCACGGGCAGTTCCGGGCCGACGCTGGCGTCGTACCACACCGGGATTTCATGGCGCCGGCCACCTTTGCCGGTGTCGGCCTGCAGGCCGTCCAGCGCCTGGCCGATCAGCGCCCGCGCCTCGCCTGGCGGCAGGTCGAACTGCAGCATCAGCGTAGTGTACGACGGCACCAGGTCCAGCAGATGCACGCCGAACGCCGCGCTCAGGCGCTGGCTCGCAGCGAGCATCCAAGGCATGTTGGCTTCGTCGATACGGTCGAACAGGCGCACCATCAGGCTGTCGATGGCCACCACCTCGATACGCAGCTTCATCGCGCCTCCAGCGCATCGAGGGCCTGGCGGATCTGGCGCACGGCCACCACGGAACTGTCGTTGTCGCCATGCACGCAAAGGGTGCTGGCGGCAAGCTTCAACGCGCTGCCATCATCGGCCACCAGTGTTTCACCGCGGGCCAGGCGCACGGCCTGCTCGACCACCAGGGCCGGGTCGTGATGCACCGCTCCCGGCAGGCGCCGCGAGACCAGGTGGCCGCTGGCAGTGTAGGCGCGGTCGGCGAAGGCCTCGAACCACAGCGGCACGCCGACTTCATCGCCCAGGGCCTGGGCCGCGCGGTTGTCGGCGGTGGCCATGAGCATCAGCGGCAGGCCGCTGTCATAGGCCGCGACGGCTTCCAGCACGGTACGCAGCTTGAGCGGGTCGGCCATCATGTCGTTGTACAGCGCGCCATGGGGCTTCACATAGGCTACGCGGCCGCCGAGCACCTTGCAGATGCCGTCCAGGGCACCGATCTGGTAATGCAGCAGGTCGCGGATTTCTTCAGGGCTGCAGGCCATGGAGCGGCGGCCGAAGCCGACCAGGTCCGGGTAGGCCGGGTGCGCGCCGATGGTCACGCCGTGCTCCAGCGCCAGGGCCACTGTGCGGCGCATGATGCTTGGGTCGCCGGCATGGTAGCCGCAGGCGATGTTGGCGCAGTCGATGTAGGGCATCACCTCGGCATCCAGGCCCATGCGCCAGCTGCCGAAACTTTCGCCCATGTCGCAATTGAGTAGCAGGCGTTCCACCTGGCGTGCTCCTGTTTCGATGTTCATGTGCCTACCTTAGCGCGCCTTGAGTTGCTTGCCGCGGGTTTCCGGCAGGCTCAGGGCCGCCAGGATCACCACACCGTAAGACACCGCGGCGAAGCCGCCAATCCCCAGGCCCAGCGATACCTTCTGGCTGAGCAGGCCGATCAGCAGCGGGAACAGCGCCGCGATCACCTTGCCGATGTTGTAGCAAAAGCCCTGCCCCGAACCGCGGATGCGGGTGGGGAACAGCTCGGTGAGAAACGCGCCCATGCCGCTGAAGATGCCCGAGGCGAAAAAGCCCAGGGGGAAGCCCAGCCACAGCATCAGGTCGTCGCTGACGCGCATCTGCGTGTACAGCAGCACGATGACGAACGACCCCACGGCAAACAGGATGAAGTTCTTCTTGCGCCCCAGCAGGTCGGATAGATACGCGCTGATCACGTAGCCCACGTAGGAGCCGACGATCACCATCGCCAGGTAGCCGCCGGTGCCCAGCACGCTCAGGCCGCGCTCGTTCTTGAGGAAGGTCGGCAGCCACGAGGTGATGGCGTAGTAGCCGCCCAGCGCGCCGGTGGTCAGCAACGACGCACGCACGGTGGTCCAGAGCATGCCGGGGGCGAAGATCTCGTAGAAGTGCGCAGGCGCCTGGGCCTGTTCCTCTGCCTTGGCCTGGCGATACACCTCGGGGTCCTTGACCAGGCGGCGCACGAAGATCACGAAGATCGCCGGCACCAGCCCGAGCAGGAACAGCGCGCGCCAGGCCTGCTCTGCGGGCAACCAGGAAAACAGCAGCGCATAGAGGATCGCCGTCAGCCCCCAGCCAAGCGCCCAGCCGGACTGCACCATGCCCACCGCCTTGCCCCGGTCCTGGGCGCGGATCACCTCGCCGATCAACACCGCCCCGGCGGTCCACTCGCCGCCGAAGCCAAAGCCCATCAGGGTGCGGGCGATCAGCAGTTGCTCGTAGTTCTGGGCAAAGCCGCAGAGGAAGGTGAAGAAGGCGAACCACAGCACCGTCAGCTGCAAGGTGCGCACGCGGCCGATGCGGTCGGAGAGGATGCCGGCGACCCAACCGCCGATGGCCGAGGCAATGAGGGTGCTGGTATGGATCAGCCCGGCTTCGGTGGTGCTGATGCCCCACAGCATGATCAGCGTGGGGATGACGAAGCTGAGCATCTGCGTGTCCATGCCGTCCAGGCCATAGCCGATCTTGCAGCTCCAGAAGGTGCGTCGTTGCTGGGAGTCGATGTCGCGGTACCAGGCGAAAGGCCCGCTGGAAGATGAGGGCGAAACCTGCTGCTGCACGCCGGTCGGGTTCATGCTTGCCTCGGCTTGTTGGTATTGTTTTATGGGCGACGTCTGGCGTCGCGGCCTGGGCATCATTGTTCAGAGCCTGCGCAAGATGCGTCCAACGAGAAAAACCGCCGGTCTGGAACAAGAAAAACTGATCATGAACCTTCGCTTCCTCGAAACCTTCGTCTGGGTCGCCCGGCTGAAAAGCTTTCGCCTCACCGCCGAGAAACTGTTCACCACCCAGGCCTCGGTCTCCAGCCGCATCGCAGCGCTGGAGGCCGACCTGGGGGTGAAGCTGCTGCTGCGCGATTCACGTGGCGTCAGCCTGACCCCGGAAGGCGCCAAGGTGCTGGAGTACGCCGAACGCATGCTCGATACCGCCAAGGCCATGAAGCAGTCGCTGGACAGCGACCGGGCCAAGGTCGGGCGCATTCGCCTGGGGGTGATGGACACCGTCATTCATACCTGGATGAGCGCGCTGGTGGCCGAGCTGAGCGAGCGTTACCCGCAGGTGGAGATCGAATTGGTGGCCGATACCGCGCTCAACTTGCGCGAACAGCTGCAAAAAGGCTTTCTCGATGTGATCCTGCAGACCGACCTTTTGCGCGAGCAGTCGATTCGCAGCCTGGACCTGGCGCGCTACCCCATGGGCTGGGTGGTGGCCGCAGGCTCTGCCCAGCACCGCGACTACGCCTCGCTGGCGGAACTGGGCCGCGAGCGGATCGTGACCTTTTCGAAGAACTCGCGGCCGCATCAGGAAGTGCTCAGCCTGCTGCAGGGCGCGGGTGCCGAAAGCCCGCGCTTGAACTGTGTGAACTCGGTGGCGGCGATCACCCGCCTGCTGCGCGATGGCTTTGGCATTGGCGCCCTGCCGCCGGCGTTGGTGGATGCGGAACTGGGCCGCGGGGAACTGGTGCTGCTGGAGGGGTTGCAGCCGCCGCCGAGCCTGGAGCTGGTGGTGGCCTGGCAGACCGGGGTGGCGCTGGTGGATGAGGTGGTCGGGGTGTGCCGGCAGGTGCTGGAGCGCTATGCGCGGGATGTGGGCGGGCAGCGGATTGTGCTGGTCTGAGATGTGTTTGGTGGCTGTACTGGCCCTATCGCCGGCAAGCCGGCTCCCACAGGTAAATCACTGCACTTGAGAACAGTGGTGTTCCTGTGGGAGCCGGCATGCCGGCGATAGGGCCGCTACTGGCACCGCGATGAATCAGCGCCAGCTCTCTTTCACCGCCTTGCGCCGCCCACCCAGGATCACCCAACCAATCCCCAGCAACAGGCTCTCGACCACCAACGCCAGCACGAACCCCGCACCCACGCCCCAGCCGATCGCCTCCGGCACCAGCAGGATCTGGTAGCTGTAGCCCTTGAGCGTCTCCTCGCGCAATTGCGGGTCCGGCTGCACCAGCACATGCCAGGTGGTGGTAAGCCACGACCCCTGCAGCGCCTGCCACTCGTCCTCCAGCAACTGGTTGCGGATCATCAGGCTTTCGATGCTGTTGGCATCGCTGTTGAACACCGGGTCGTCACTGCTGCGGTAGTGGCGCAGCAACGCCTGCAAATCGCCATTGAAGAAGCGCTCGGCGGTCTGCTTGAAACCATCGAGCGCCTGGCGCGATTCGAACAGGTGCGCCTCCACCCGCTGGCTGTAGTCCTTGACCAGCCCCGGCACCTGTATGCCGGCCAGCAGGCCGACGGTGAACAGCAGCAACCGCAGGTAACTTCTGAACATGCAGCGTCCTTAGCTCTGGCCTTGCGAAACGCATTCTCCGTGCCGCCACAAGCCCCATTGGCCGGGCTCGTAGCGCCGCCAGGTCTCGTTTTCGGTCAAGGCCTCGGTGGCAATCACCGTGACCACGTCGTTGGGCGTGGTCTGGGTGTGAAAATCGACGATCAGGTCGACATCCTTCAACCGCGCAGCACCGAACGGCGCACGACGGGTGATGTGGACCAGCTTGGTCGAGCAGAAGCAGAACAACCAGTCGCCGTCGCTGAGCAGGCAGTTGAACACGCCTTTGCCGCGATACTCGGCACAGGCTTCGACCAGCACCGGCAGCAGCTGTTCCACCTCGACCGGCTCGGGGAAGGCGGCGCGGATGCGGTTGAGCAGGTCGCAGAAGGCGGCCTCGCTGTCGGTGTCGCCAACCGGCCGGTAGAACGTGGCCTCGCCCTTGAAGTCGCCAAGCTGGCCATTGTGCGCGAAGCACCAGTTGCGGCCCCACATTTCGCGCACGAACGGATGGGTGTTGGACAGGCACACCCGGCCGACGTTGGCCTGGCGGATGTGGCCGATCACCACCTCGCTCTTGATCGGGTAGCGCTGCACCAGGTTGGCCACTTCCGACTCGCTGCTCGCGGCCGGGTCCTGGAACAGGCGCAGGCCGCGGCCCTCGTAGAAGCCGATGCCCCAGCCGTCACGGTGCGGGCCGGTGCGGCCACCGCGCTGCATCAGGCCGGTGAAGCTGAAGACGATGTCGGTGGGGACGTTGGCGCTCATGCCCAGCAGTTCGCACATGTTCGCTGCCTCCGCCTACAACCGCGGCTCGACCCGGCCACGCCCGCCAGACGGCGCAGCGGGTGGCGGGTCATCGCGGTAGCGGTCGTGGCGCTCGGCGGCCAGTGGCGCGCCGGCTTCGAGGCGGGCGTCCTCGGCGGCCTGGCGCTGGGCATTGGCCTCGGCCTGCGCGCGGCGCTCGCGGGCGCGTTTTTCCAGCGGCCAGCGCAGCAGCACGAACAGCAGGTACAGGGCAAAGGCGATCATGCCGTACATGGCGAAGTCGGAAATCGCCCGCCAGGCGTTGTTGCCGACCTTGAAGGCCAGGTCCAGGGCGGTGATGGCGATGGCCGGGGCAACGGCATCCTTGGCCGGGTCGACCACGGTCGGGGTCAGCAGCAGCACCGCCAGGATCACCCGCAGCGGCTCACGCAGCCAACGCCACATCCAGCCGGTGATTTTGAAACCCACCCACAGGCAGCCCAGGGCGGCCACGGCATAGAGGCCCCAGGCGAGGGTATAGTCGTTCTCGGTCATGGTGATCGTGCAAGCCAGGCAAAGAGATGCCTATGATAAACACTTTTCCGGGCGCAGGCGCCCCCCAGCCAAGAGATCCCCGATGCCCAACGCGCTCCAGCCCCCCATCGCCCGCCAGGACCAGGGCGCCGATCCCTACGCCTGGCTGCAACAGCGCGACACCCCTGATGTGCTCGATTACCTGCAAGCGGAAAACGCCTACCAGGAGGCCTGCCTGGCCGGCCAGGCGCCGCTGCGCGAGCAGTTGTTCGAAGAGATCAAGGGCCGCATCCTGGAAACCGACCTGTCGCTGCCCTCGCCCTGGGGCCCGTACCTGTACTACACCCGCACCACGGCAGGCGACGAGTACCCGCGCCACTACCGCTGCCCGCGCCCGGCCGACGATTCCAACACCGTGGACGAAAGCCAGGAGCAGCTGCTGCTCGACCCCAACGCCCTGGCCGCTGGCGGCTTCCTGTCGCTGGGCGCCTTCAGCATCAGCCCCGACCACCGCCTGCTGGCCTATAGCCTCGATACCAGTGGCGACGAAATCTACACCCTGTACGTCAAGGACCTGACCAGCGGCGCGCTGACCACCCTGCCCTTCGACGACTGCGACGGCAGCCTGACCTGGGCCAACGACAACCAGACGCTGTTCTTCGCCGAGCTGGACGACACTCACAGGCCCTGGCGCCTGCGCCGCCACACCCTGTGCGAGGCCGACGCGCAGAGCGTGTTCGAAGAGCCCGACGGCCGCTTCTTCCTGCACTGCTACCGCGCAAGCTCGGAGCAACAGCTGGTGCTGCTGCTCAACAGCAAGACCACCAGCGAAGCCTGGGTGCTCGATGCGCACACGCCCCAGGCCGCCTTCACCTGCCTGGCGCCGCGAGAGGAAGGCCACGAGTACTTCCCCGACCACGGCCAGCTCGACGGCCAGTGGCGCTGGTTCATCCGCACCAACCAGGACGGCATCAACTTCGCGCTGTACCACGCCCCGGCCGAGCAGGTACCGGCCCGCGCGCAGTGGCAGTTGCTGGTGGCGCACAACCCCCAGGTGATGCTCGAAGGCCTGAGCCTGAATGCCAGCGCCCTCACACTGAGCCTGCGCGAAGGCGGCCTGCCGATCATCGAAGTGCGCCCCCAGGGCCTTGCCAGCTACCGCGTCGAGCTGCCCGATGCGGCCTACAGCCTGTACGTGCAGGACAGCCTGGAGTTCGCCAGCGGCCGTGTGCGCCTGCGCTACGAGGCGCTCAACCGCCCGGCGCAGGTGCGCCAGCTGACCCTGGCCACGGGTGAGCAGGTGGTGCTCAAGCAAACCCCGGTGCTGGGCGAGTTCGATGCCGACGACTACGTCAGCGAGCGCCTCTGGGCCAGCGCCGCCGATGGCACCCAGGTGCCGATCAGCCTGGTACGCCGCAAGCAGGACCTGGGCAAGACGGTGCCGCTGTATCTGTATGGCTACGGCGCCTACGGCGAAAGCCTCGACCCCTGGTTCTCCCATGCCCGCCTGAGCCTGCTGCAACGCGGCGTGGGCTTTGCCATCGCCCATGTGCGCGGGGGCGGCGAGCTGGGCGAGGCCTGGTACCGCGCCGGCAAGCAGGAGAACAAGCACAACAGCTTCAGCGACTTCATCGCCTGCGCCGAGCACCTGATCGCCCAGGGCGTGACCTCGCCGGCGCGGCTGGCCATCAGTGGCGGCAGTGCCGGTGGCCTGCTGATGGGCGCGGTGCTCAACCAGCGCCCGGAGCTGTTCCGCTGCGCCATCGCCGAGGTGCCGTTCGTCGATGTGCTCAACACCATGCTCGACCCCGAACTGCCGCTGACCGTCACCGAGTACGACGAATGGGGCAACCCCGAGGAGCCCGAGGTGTATGAGCGGATCAAGGCCTATGCCCCTTACGAGAACGTCCGCGCCCAGGCCTACCCGGCCATGCTGGTAGTCGCCGGCTACAACGACAGCCGCGTGCAGTACTGGGAAGCGGCCAAGTGGGTGGCGCGCCTGCGCACGCTCAAGACCGACAGCAACCTGCTGCTGCTCAAGACCGAGATGGGCGCCGGCCACGGTGGCATGAGCGGGCGCTACCAGGGGCTGCGGGATGTGGCGCTGGAATATGCGTTCGTCTTCAATGAGCTGGGCGTGGCATAAAACGCGTTTTTTGTTGTCATACGAGGCGGCGAGGGCTTTGCCCTCGTTTCGCCACACAACGCCGCCTGTAGGAGCGGCCTTGCGTCGCGAAAGGGCCGCAAAGCGGCCCCAAAATCCCTCGGTCACCCCGCCAAGAAGAACACCCCATGCCCGACCCAACCCACCTCAGCACCGAAATCCGCGACATGCTCATGGACTGCGGCCTGTTCGACACCCTCCAGCTCGCCGACTTCCACACCGCCGCCGGCTACTTCAGCCTGGCCGCCATGAGCGAAGGCGAAGTCATCTTCAACGAAGGCGATGCCGGCACCTTCATGTGCATCCTGCACCGCGGCCGGGTCAGCGTGCGCAAGGCCGATGGCAACGGCCAGCCGGTGGAAATCGCCACCTTGCGCAGTGGCCGGGCGTTCGGCGAAATGGCCGTGCTCGACGGCGAGCGCCGCTCGGCCAGCTGTGTGGCCGCCAGCGACTGCCAGCTGCTGACCCTGGGCAAGGACTCACTGGAAAAGATGCTCAACGAAGCACCGCGCATCGCCGCGCGAATCATCCGCGCCCTGGCGGTGGCGCTGTCCAAACGCCTGCGCATGCAGGATGGCCAGCGGCTGTCGCTCTAGTCGTCCTCGGCCGGCGGTTTTGCCGGCTCCTGGCGCAACCCCGGCAAGGGCTGGTCCCTGGGCGGCCCCGGCACCGGCATGGGCGGCAGCAGCGGGGCGCCGGGCTGGTTGCCATACGCCTTGGGCGGCGTGCTCGGGGTGATTTGCGGGTAGGGCGTGGGCGTGGGCGTGCCCGGCGCACCGGGCACCGGTGTGTTCAAGCGCGGTGGCGTGCTCGCCGCCTCGGCCAGAGGCACGGCGGCTGCAAGCAGCGCGGCGAGGATCGCATGCAACATCAGCAACCTCCTGTCGGGAACCTTCCTACAGGCTACGCCGTTTATGCTGATTTTGCCTGTCCGCCTGCACGGCAAGCGCGCTAGACTCATTGGCATAACCGTCACATGCCTGATCAGAACAAAGGAAACACCATGAGCTCGGCTTCCACTTCCGCCGCCACTGCCCGCCTCGACCGCATCCTCGCCGACGCCAAGCGCGACAAGGAGATGGGCTACCGCGACAAGGCCCTGAGAATGTACCCGCACGTGTGCGGCCGCTGCGCCCGCGAATTCGCCGGCAAGCGCCTGAGCGAGCTGACCGTGCACCACCGTGACCACAACCACGACAACAACCCCCAGGACGGCTCCAACTGGGAGTTGCTGTGCCTGTACTGCCACGACAACGAGCACTCGCGCTACACCGACCAGCAGTACTTCAGCGAAGGCTCCACCAGCACCCCGAGCATCGCCAAGGCCACCCACAACCCGTTCGCCGCGCTGGCCGGCATGCTCAAGAAAGACTGACCGTCGATACTTCCCGCCCCCCGCTGCTGCCGGCAAGCCCGTATAATCGCGCTTTTTTTGCGAAAGGCCCCGGCACGTGGCAAACAAACGGTACAGCTGCATCGGCCTGTTCAACCCCAAGTCTGCAGAGAACGTCGGTTCGGTGATGCGCGCAGCGGGTTGCTACGGCGTCAACTCGGTGTTCTACACCGGCAAGCGCTATGAGCGCGCACGCGACTTCGTCACCGACACCAAGCGGGTGCACTACGACATCCCGCTGATCGGCATCGACGACCTGCAACGCATCATTCCCCTGGGTTGCACACCGGTGGCCGTGGAACTGGTCGAAGGCGCCCGGCCGTTGCCCGACTACACCCACCCGGACCGCGCCATCTACATTTTCGGGCCCGAAGACGGCAGCTTGAGTGCCGAGGTGCGGGCGTGGTGCGAAGAGACGATCTACATCCCCACCGAAGGCTGCATGAACCTGGCCGCGACGGTGAATGTGGTGCTGTATGACCGCCTGGCCAAGGGGCTCAATACCCGTTCGGGGCCGAAGTTCAAGTAAGCGCGGGCGCCCATTGATGCAGGCAGAGTGAACGGCGGCCGGCGGCCGGGGGTCAGCTGCTTACAGATCACAGGGAGGCCTTGCCATGCTTGATATCCATACCGCTCCGGGGGCTTCGGAGCACAATGTCCACGGGCTGGAACGGCTCGGTTCGCTGGCCGGCGGTGCGCTGATGGTCACCAAGGGGCTGCGCCATGGCGGCCTGGTGGGGATGCTGCAGGTGGTGGTCGGCGGCCTGGCGCTGGCGCGTGGGGTCAGCGGGCATTGCTCGACCAAGGCCTGGTGGCAAAGCCATCGCCAGGAGTACCACCGCCTGCGCTCGGACATCGAGCGCAGTGCGGCGGAGCTGGAGGCGCTCAAGCGCAGTGCCCGGGCGGCTACTCGCGGGATAAGCGTAACCGGCGAGTGAGGGGGTTGCCTGTACTGGCCCTATCGCCGGCAAGCCGGCTCCCACAGGTACCGAGCACACCCCAATCCCTGTGGGAGCCGGCTTGCCGGCGATAGGGCCAACTATTGCAGCGCCTTGCTCTGCAACACCTCTGAGCGCCGCCCCAGCACATTCTCGCTGATCTGCACAAACTCCTCGGTGCTGACACTCGGCAGGCGCATCAGCGCCTGAGTGACATCATCCAGCGAACGCTTGGCCTGAGTGTGGATGCGGATTTCCTTGTCCAGCGCCTGCAGCAGCAGCACGCCCCGCGCCACCTGCGCCGGGCTGGCCCGGCCGCCGCGCAGCTGGGTGACCTTGGCGCCCTGCTTCTGCAAGCGCGCCTGCCACACCTGGTAGCGGTCATCGCTGATGCCACCGGCGCGGCGCAACAGCTCATTGGCGTAGTAGTCGGTCAGGCTCTGGCCCAGCCAGTCGCTGTTGTCGCGCACACGAATCTGCGCGAACAACTGCACCAGCTCGCGCAACAACGGGCTGCTGCCGTTCTCGCTGACCATCGGCCGGCCACTGTGCAGGTACAGCGAACCGTTGGCCGCCATCGCCCCGCGCCACATGCCGTCACGGGCACCGACCAGCAGCAGCTTCGGCGGGTTGCGCGGGAACACCGCCTGCAACTGCGGCCAGATGAAGGTCAGCAGCGTCAGGTTGTCCATCCGCCGCATGCCCTGCCCCACTGGCGCGGCCACGGTCACGTCGGTTTCGCCCAGGCGCGCGCGCCGGCTACCCAGGTTGCCGGCGAGCATCCAGCCGGTCGGGCGGTCGAACAGGCGCGATACATCATCGATGCGAAACTTGTCCTTGCCGATGCGCGGCCAGGCCGTTTCGATGCTTTTCCAGCCTTCGGGCAGGTCCACCGACAGGCGCGCCACCAGCTCGGTGCCGTCCTGCTGGTCGAGGCGTGCCGCTGGCACCAGTTGCTCGCCCAGGAACAGCGCCCAATGGGGCGTGATGCGCGAGGTGTAGGCGCCGCTGCGCAGCTTCTGGTCCAGCTTGACCCGGTAGCTCAGGCTAGTCTTGCCTGCGGCCGGGTGCCAGACACCCCGCTCGCCCTGCTGCTGCCACTGGCCGTCAGCCTGGAAGCCGCTGTAGGCATTGGCCTTGCCCAGGTCGAAATCCAGGCTGCGCACCGCGCTGCCCTCAGCCAGGGTCAGGCGTACTTCGGCCTGGCCGCTGGCGGGCAACAGGCGCACCTGGTAATCGAAGTCGACTTTTTTCGCCCAGGCCGGCGTGCAGGCAAGAAGGCCCAGGAACAGCAACAGCTGGCAACGCATACTGAAACTCCTTGTTCCCCAGAGGCGACCGGCCAGCGCAATCAGCTGGCGCGGAAGATCAGGTGGTCTTCCCAGTCGTCTTCATCCACTTCATGTTCACTGAGCATACGCCCCGACTGGGATATGCGCTGTTCGTGCACCTGCTTGCGGTCACCGCAGACCAGGTGGTGCCAGGCCGGCAGGTCCTTGCCCTCGCTGACCAGGCGGTAGCCGCAGGTACTCGGCAGCCACTTGAACTGGTCGGCCTTGCCCGGGGTGAGCTGGATGCAATCGGGCACCTGGGCGAAGCGGTTGGGGTAGTCGCTGCACTGGCAGGTGTCGCGGTCGAGCAACTTGCAGGCGATGCGCGTGTAATAGACGCTGTTGTCGTCTTCATCCTCGAGCTTCTGCAGGCAGCACAGGCCGCAGCCGTCGCACAGCGACTCCCATTCCTGCGGGTCGAGTTGTTCGAGGGTCTTGCGCCGCCAGAACGGCGCGCTTTCAGCGATCATCACACGGGTTTCCTGGGTTCATCCGGGGGCCGCGGCGCGCGGCGGCGCCAGTCTAGAGCCTGGCATTGGGCAACGCCAGACCGCTTGTCAGTAACGGGAGGACGCAGTAGCGTGCAGCGTTTCCCATCCATTTGCAGGAGCCGCCATGAGCGCCACCCCACGCATCGCCGATTACGCCATCAACGAGCAGTTCATCAACCGTTGGTCACCACGGGCCTTCACCGCCGAGCCGATCAGCGAAGAGACCCTGCTGAGCTTCCTGGAAGCCGCGCGCTGGGCGCCTTCGGCCTACAACTCGCAGCCTTGGCGCTTCCTCTATGCGCGCCGCGACACGCCAAACTGGGCACGCTACCTGGACCTGCTGGTGCCGTTCAACCGCAGCTGGGCGCAGCAGGCCTCGGCGCTGGTGCTGGTAATTTCCAAGACCACCTTCGCCGCACCTGGCGCCAGCGAGGAAAAGCCTGCGCTGTGGCACACCTTCGACACCGGCTCCGCCTGGGGCCACCTGGCGCTGCAGGCGAGCATCAGCGGCTGGCACACCCACGGCATGGCCGGCTTTGACCAGGACCTGGCGCGCCGCGAGCTGAAGGTGCCCGAAGGCTATGAGCTGCATGCCATGGTGGCGATTGGCAAGCTGGGTGACAAGGCAAGCCTGGACGAAGCCCTGCAGGCGCGCGAAGTGCCGAGCCCGCGCAAGCCGCTGAGCGAGCTGGCGGCCGAGGGTGATTTCAGCCTGTGATTTGATGCTGCCTGTACCGGCCCTATCGCCGGCAAGCCGGCTCCCACAGATGCTCCACTGATTACCTGTGGGGTTTTCTGTGGGAGCCGGCTTGCCGGCGATAGGGCCAGTACAAACACTACAAATCAGTATCCCTTGGCAAAATCCACTTCCCCACGCAATGGCTGCCCCGCCGCATAAGCCTGCACATTCTCAACGAACAACCGCACCATCGCCGAAGGCGAAGTCGGCGCCGAGCTGTGCCCGGTCAGCAACAAGCCCCAGGCGGTCCAGAACGGGTGGCGCTGCGGCAGCGGTTCCTGCCGGCAGACGTCGATCACCGCACCCGCCAGGTGCCCTTCCTTCAACGCCTCGACCAGGTCGGCATCGACCACCGCCGCGCCGCGCCCGGCATTGATGAACAGGGCCGTGGGCTGGAAGCGCTTGAACATCGCCGCATCGTACAAGTCGTGGGTGGCCGGGGTGTCCGGCAGCAGGTTGAGCACATAGTCCACCTCGCCAACCAGGCGCGGCAGCTCGCTCAGCCCAGCCACCTCGACGAACGGCGCCTGGCTGCGGGCACTGCTGGCGATGCCGTACACGCTCACGCCGAAGGGCACGAGGAATTCGGCCACGCGCTGGCCGATGTCGCCGGTGCCGACGATCAGCACCTTGCGCCCTTCCAGCGTGCGCCCGGGGCGGTCGTCCCAGCGCCGCTCCACCTGGCTGACCAGGCGCGACAGCACTTCGCGCTCGTGGCCGAGCATGTAGGTGAGCATGTACTCGGCCATGACCTGGCCAAAGATGCCCACCGCACGGCTCAGCCGGTAGTCACGCGGCAGGCCTTCGGCCAGCAACGGCGTGATGCCCGCCCAGGTCGACTGCACCCAGGCCGGCTTGTGGCCCTGGCGCAGCAGGCTGGCCAGCAAGTCTGGCTGGCCCAGCCAGATCTGGCACTGCGGGGCCTGGCTGGCCAGTTCGGCCGAGTCGCCGCTGGTGAGGATTTGCAGCTCGGGGGCGGCTTCGGCGAGCAACTGGGCGTAGTGGTCGTGGCTGTGTTCAGCGATCAGAACGCGCATGGTCAGGCAGGGTCGTTGCGGCGCAGCAGCTCTTCGGGCAGGTGCTCGATGTAGTCATCGTCCTGCGGCGGCATCTGCAGGTGGTAGCCCTGGTTGTCGAGGTTCTCCAGCACCTTAGCGATGTCCTCGCGGGCCAGCTTGCGCTCGGGGGTGAGCACCAGGTCGAAGGCGTGCACCGGGGTGCCGAAGAACGGCAGCAGCGCTTCGGGCACGCGCTCCAGGCCCTCGGCCTTGAGCACGTAGAGGTACATTTCGTTCTTGCGTGGGCTCTTGTAGATCGAGCAGATACGTTTCATCGGGTTTCTCCAGCGCCTGCCAGGTCGTCGAGCAGGGCCTGGCCCATCCGCTCACGGCGCCAGCCGCGCAGCGAATCGGGCAGTTGATAGGGGCCATTGGGGTAGCCGCTCTTGAGCAGCGCTTCCAGGGTTTTCTTGCGCAGCATCAGCTCCGGGGCAATCCCTAGGCGCTCGCCTTCGGCCTGGCCGATGGCGCGCAGGCGCTTGAGGATGCCGGAGGCTTCGATCGGCAGCGGCTCGGGCAGCGCCGGCGGCCACTGCTCAGGCGGCAGGCTGGCGGCGCGCTTGATCAGCTCGAGCAGTTGGGCGCCGTCCTGGCGGATGGTGCGCGGGTGCATTTCTTCGATCTTGGCCAGCGCCGAGAGGTTGTCCGGCTGGGTCTTGGCCATGGGCCACAGCGAGTGCTCCTTGAGGATGCGGTTGCGCGGCACATCGCGGCTGCGGGCCTCGCGCTCGCGCCAGGCGCACAGTTCGCGCAGCACGGCCAGTTGCTGACGGCTCAGCTTCCAGGCCAGCTTGACGTCGCGGTAGAGGGTCTGCGGCTCGACTTCACGGCGCAGCGCGGCAACCAGTTCGGCGCCGTCGTCCAGCACCCAGGCGTACTTGTCGTCGGACAGCCGCGGGCGCAGGGCGGCGAACAGCTCGGCCAGGTGCACGGCATCCTCGGCGGCGTAGCTCACCTGGGTTTCCGACAGCGGGCGCTGCAGCCAGTCGGAGCGGGTTTCACCCTTGGGCAGCTCGATGCCGAGCACGTCCTGGACCAGGCGCGAGTAGCCCATGGAGAAGCCCAGGTTCAGGTAACCGGCTGCCAGCTGCGTGTCGAACAGCGGCTGTGGCAGCTTGCCGGTCAGGCGCAGCAATACCTCGAGGTCTTCGCTGCAGGCATGCAGCACCTTGACCACGCCACTGTCGTCGAGCAGGTCGGCCAGCGGCTGCCAGTCGCTGATCAGCAGCGGGTCGATGAGGAAAGCGCACTGGCCGTCGCCGACCTGGATCAGGCCGGCTTTGGGGTAAAAGGTGTCGACCCGCATGAATTCGGTGTCGACGGCCACGAAGGGCAGTTGACGCCACTTGCGGCAGCCTTCGGCCAGGGTCTGGTCGTCACGGATCCAGTGTATTTCGATGGCCACGAGGCTCTCCCACTAACATTGGCGCGCAGTATATACGGCGCGGGCACTGTGGGTGAAACCTGGCGACCGCCGCGCCGTCCATGGGCTGCGCGATGGATTGATTCAGCGCTTGGCCGCCAGCCACGGCCGGCAGCTGGCGAACATGTCCAGCGACTGCTGGTAGACCTCGGTGCGCACCTGCAAGAGGCCGAGCATCGAGTGGAACAGGTTGTCCTGCGACAGCGGCGCATCGCTGAGCTTGGCCAGGCAGTCGGTGTCCAGGCCGAAGTCTTCCTTGTAGCTGTCGGAGAACCAGGTCAGCAGCGGCACGTGCTTCTGCTGCTCCGGGGCGATGGCGTAAGGGGTGCCGTGCAGGAACAGGTTGTACTCGCCCAGCGACTCGCCATGGTCGGACAGGTAGATCATCGCCGTGTCGACCTTGTCCTGCTTGCTGCGCAGGGTGTCGATCAGCGACGACAGCACCTTGTCGGTGTAGGCCAGGGTGTTGTCGTAGCCGTTGATGATCTCCTGCTCGCTGCACTGGTTCAGGGCGTTGCTCTGGCACACCGGGGTGAAGCGCTCGCCAGCGGTGGGGTAGCGCTTGAAGTATTCGGGGCCGTGGCTGCCCATCTGGTGCAGCACCAGCACGGTGTCCTTGTCGAGGTTGTCGATCAGTTCGGCCAGGCCCTGCAGCAGGATCTCGTCATGACATTCGCCGTTGGCGCACAGGCCCGGGTCCTTGAGGTTGCTGACATCGATGAACTGCACCCGGTCGCAGGTGCCCTTGCAACCGGACTGGTTATCCCGCCATTGCACCGCCAGGCCTGCGCGCTGGAGGATGTCCAGCAGGCCTTCGCGGTTCTTCGCCACGCGAGCGTCGTAATCCTTGCGCCCCATGCCGGAGAACATGCACGGCACCGACACGGCCGTTTCGGTGCCACACGAATGCACATCGGAAAACGCCAGCAGGCCTTGCTCCTTGGCCAGGTTCGGGGTGGTGTCGCGGTCGTAGCCGAGCACGCCAAAATGGTCTGCCCGCGCACTTTCACCCACGACCAGCACGGTCAGCGACTTGCGCTCATGGTGCTGCCAGGCGGTATCGCGCTTGGCATCTTCGCCATAGTTCTGGAACGGCCGCGCTGCCGTGCCGACGCGCTCGCTGACATAACCGATGGAGGCACCGACGATGTTGCTCGGGGTGAGCATCAGGCGCAGTTCATGGTGATTGCGAAACAGCGACGACAGGCCTTGATAGTTGATCAGCGCCACCGCCCCCAGGGCCACCACGCAGGCACCGCTGACCACCAGCTTGCCCAGCACTTCGCGGTGCCAGGCGCGGTAGGCGATCGGTGCCCTCCACAGCAGCACCGACGGCAATACGCCGAGCAACAGGATATAAGCGGCAAACTTGAACGACATCAGGTCGCGTACTTCCGCCACATTGGTTTCGGCCATGTTTCGGAACATGCCCGAATCAATAAGCACGCCATATTGGTTCATGAAGTAAGCGACCCCTGCGCCACTCATGAACAAGATGATCAATAGCGGTTTCAATACATAACGGAAGGCGAACAGGGTCAATATCAGGTTGAACGCGAACAGCATCAGCGCGGCGAACGCCAAGCTCAACCACAGGCCCGGCAACCCTGCGGGCACCACCTGCTGCAGGTGCTCCCAGAGAAACATGTTGAAGCCGATCAGCAGGTACAGGCTGGCCAGCAGCGTGACCCATTCAGTCCGCAGGGATTTGAAGTTGAGCATTGGTGTTCGCAATCAAGAGTGATTATCAACCCCCCGGGCAGACGGCACCGTGGGAAAGTTGCGGCACTCTAGAAAGCACGCCATCAATTTTTTGTGAAAAAGACGCCAACAAATCCGTGAAACGGCGCTTTTCACCCAATGACTGAAGTTTGTTCAGCGTTCATTCAGCCGGCACGCGGAGTTTGGCGCAGGCAGGCGTGAGGGGGATGCGACAGCCCACCCCAGTCCCCCAGCGGCGCAAAGGCGGCTATCCTCAATGCTCAGGACCTTAACGACAACCCTGACAGAGGTGAAGAAATGCCAGTTCCGCACGATCTGCTCGCTGACTTGCACGTTACCGCTGATGCATTCCAGGCATTGATAGACAAGGACCACGCGCTGCATGCGCTGCACAAGGAATACAACGCCAAGGACAAGGAGGTGGTGGCCGCCGAAGGCAATGGCACCAACGACGACGCCGTCAATCGCCTGCGCAAGGAGCGCCTGCTGATCAAGGACAAGATCGAACGGATCATTCATCCGCCCAAGTCCTGATGGATTTCTGCTGAATCAACCGGCCCCATCGCCGGCAAGCTAGCTCTGTGGGAGCCGGCTTGCCGGCGATGGGGCCAGCGCCCCTCACACCCCTGCCGAAGCCTTCAGCGCGCCATCCAGGTCCTCGATCAAGTCGCGATAATCCTCGATCCCCACCGACAGCCGCAGCAGGTTCTCGCTGATCCCCATGCCGCCCTTCTGCTCCGGGCTCAGGGAGTTGTGCGACATGCTCCAGGAGTGGTTGATCATGCTTTCCACGCCCCCCAGCGAGTCGGCCAGCACGAAGATGCCCAAGGCCTCCACCAGGCGATTGAGCGCCGCCCGGTCAGCCCCCTTGACCTTCATTGCCACCACCGCGCCGCCTGCGCGCATCTGGCGCTTGCACAGCTCATGCTGCGGATGGCTCTCCAGCCCCGGGTAGAACACCTGCTCGACCTGCGGATGACCCTCCAGAAAACGCGCGACCTGCAGCGCATTGGCGCACTGGCGCTCCATGCGCACATCGAGGGTCTTCAGGCCGCGCAGCGCCAGGTAGCAGTCGAACGGGCCCTGGATGGCGCCCACCGCCATGCTGATCTTGCGCAGGCGCGCCAGCAGCGCGTCGTTTGCCGCCACCACCACGCCGCCGGTCAGGTCGGAGTGGCCGCCGATGTACTTGCTCGCCGAGTGCATCACCAGGTCCACGCCGAGGGTGATCGGGCGCTGGTTCCAGGGCGAACAGAAGGTGTTGTCGATGCAGGTGAGGATGCCCCGCGCCCGCGCCAGATCGCACACGGCCTTGATGTCGACCAGGTGGAGCAAGGGGTTGGTCGGCGACTCGATCCAGATCAGCTGGGTTTCCGGCTTGATGGCGCCAGCCACCGCCTCCAGGTCGTTGAGGTCGACGTAGGTGGTGGTCAGGCCCGAGGTGCGGCCGCGATAGTCTTCGAGGATGCGGAAGGTGCCGCCGTAGACGCCGTTCATCACCACCACGTGGGCATCCTTGGGCAGCAGCTCCAGCACCGTGGCCGTGGCGTTGACCCCGGAAGCGCAGGCCACCGCGCCCACCCCTTGCTCCAGCGCCGCCACGCAGCTTTCGTAGGCATGCCGGGTGGGGTTGCCGACGCGGCTGTAGGCGTACTCGGGGTTATCGTCGAGGCTGCGCTTGATGTAGGAGCTGGCGGTGTAGATCGGAGGAAAGATCGCGTTGTCGGCGACGCTGGACTGCTCGCCGGCGTGGATGGCAAGGGTGGCGAAATTGCGCGGCTTGTCGGACATGGTCAGGCCCATTAGGCAGTGGTGATGAGGCTGCAACTATCGCACAACCACAGGCTGCGGCAACGCCCGCCGGCGCAGGAAAATTTTCTGCCGCTGGGGTAGTCTCTGGAATAATTTTCTTACCGGTTCCCGATCGATATGGACAGCTTCGACCAGCACATCCTCACCCTGCTCCAGCGCGATGCCTCGATCTCGCTCAAGGACTTGGCCGAAGCGGTGAACCTCTCGACCACGCCCTGCTGGAAGCGGGTCAAGCGCCTGGAGGAAGACGGCTACATCCTTGGCCGCGTCGCCCTGCTCGACCCCGAGCGCCTGGGGCTGGGGTTGACCGTGTTCGTCCAGCTCAAGACCCAGCGCCACGACAGCGCCTGGCTGGAGCAGTTTGCCGCGACGGTGACGGGCTTCGAGGAGGTGATGGAGGTGTATCGGATGTCCGGGGACTGGGACTACATGCTGCGGGTGGTGGTGGGGGACATTGCGGCGTATGACCGGTTCTACAAGAAGCTGATTACCAGTACCGATGGGCTTTCCAACATTACTTCGAGTTTTGCCATGGAGCAGATGAAGTACACCACCGCCTTTCCAGTGCATCGCACCTGACCAGAGGCCCTATCGCCGGCAAGCCGGCTCCCACAGGTATCACCCCTGTGGGAGCCGGCTTGCCGGCGATAGGGCCCGTACAGGCAACCACTCAGTCAGCCGCCAGCACCGCCTCGATCCGGTTCCCCGGCTTGGCCTTCTCCAACCGAATCGCCACGAACTTGGAAGTCGGGGTGTAGGTCCCTTCGCCATAACTGTCCAACGGCACCAGCGGGTTGGTCTCGGGGTAATACGCCGCCGCCTGCCCATCCGGAATGTCATAGGGCACCAGCCGGAACCCCGACACCCGCCGCTCCACGCCGTCTTCCCACAGCGACACCAAATCCACCTGCTCGCCCGGCTCGAAGCCCAGCCGGCGAATGTCCGCCTCGCTGACGAACACCACCTCACGCAGCCCGAACACCCCGCGATAGCGGTCGTCCAGCCCGTACAACGTGGTGTTGTACTGGTCGTGCGAGCGCATGGTCTGCAGGATCAGGTCGGGCTTGTCACCGCGCGCCAGCACCTTGGCGTTGACCAGCTGCTCCGGCAGCGCGCTGGGGCTGAAACGCGCCTTGCCAGTGGCGGTGCGCCAGTTGCGCTCGGCCGCGCTGTTGCCCAGGTGGAACCCGCCGGGGTGCTGCAGGCGCTCGTTGAAATCGGCAAAGCCTGGGATGACATCGGCGATCATGGCGCGAATCCGGCCGTAATCGGCCACCGCATACTCCCAGTCGATCGGCGCGTTGCCCAAGGTGGCCTTGGCCATGCCGGCAACGATCCACGGCTCCGAGCGCAGGTGCGGCGAACGTGGGCGCAGCTGGCCATGGGAAATGTGCACCATGCTGAAGGTGTCTTCCACCGTGACGCCCTGCGGGCCGCCTTCCTGCAGGTCGATTTCGGTGCGGCCCAGGCACGGCAGGATCAGCGCATCGGTGCCGGTGACGAGGTGCGAGCGGTTGAGCTTGGTGGAAATCTGCACGGTCAGCGCGCAGTTGCGCAGGGCCGCGTGGGTGCGGTGGGTATCGGGCGTGGCCTGGGCGAAGTTGCCACCCAGGCCGATGAACACCTTGGCCCGCCCCTCTTCCATGGCCTTGATCGCCAGCACCGCGTTGTGCCCGTGGGCGCGAGGTACGCGGAACTGGAAGCGTTTTTCCAGGGCATCGAGCAGCGCCGCCTTGGGCTTCTCGTCGATGCCCATGGTGCGGTCGCCCTGCACGTTGCTGTGGCCGCGCACCGGCGACAGGCCAGCGCCCGGCTTGCCGACGTTGCCCCGCAGCAGCTGCAGGTTGACCAACTCCTGCACGGTCGGCACCGAATGGCGGTGCTGGGTCACGCCCATGGCCCAGCACATGATCACCCGCTCGGCCTTGCGGTACATGCGCGCAGCCAGCTCGATCTCGGCCAGGGTGAGGCCCGATTGCTCGACGATGTGCGCCCACGAGGTGGCGTCCACCGCCGCCAGGTAGGCGTCCACGCCGCTGGTGTGCTCGGCGATGAAGGCGTGGTCGAACACCGCGGGCTCGCCCTTGGCCTGGGCCTCGCGCTCCCACTGCAGCAGGTACTTGGCGATGCCGCGCATGGCGGCCATGTCGCCGCCCAGGGCCGGGCGGAAGTAGGCGGTATTGGTCGGCTCGGAGCCGTTGCTGAGCATTTCGAACGGGTGCTGCGGGTGCTGGAACCGCTCCAGGCCCCGCTCCTTGAGCGGGTTGAAGCACACCACCTGGGCTCCGCGCTTGACCGCTTCGCGCAGCGGTTCGAGCATGCGCGGGTGGTTGGTGCCGGGGTTCTGGCCGATGACGAAGATCGCATCGGCCAGCTCCAGGTCATGGAACACCACGGTGCCCTTGCCGACCCCGAGGGTTTCCGACATGCCCACGCCACTGGCTTCGTGGCACATGTTCGAGCAGTCGGGGAAGTTGTTGGTGCCGTAGGCGCGCACGAACAGCTGGTAGAGGAACGCCGCCTCGTTGCTGGCCCGGCCCGAGGTGTAGAACTCGGCCTGGTCGGGCGAGTCGAGCGAGCGCAGGTGCTTGGCGACCAGGGCGAATGCCTCTTGCCAGCTGGTTTCGACGTAATGGTCGGTGGCGGCGTCGTAGCGCATGGGATGGGTCAGGCGGCCCTGGTACTCGAGCCAGTAGTCGGTCTGCTCGGCCAGGGCGCTGACGCTGTACTTGGCGAAGAAGGCCGGGTCCACGGAACGCCCGGTGGCCTCCCAGTTCACTGCCTTGGCGCCGTTCTCGCAGAACTTGACCATGTCGCTTTCCGGCGACTCGCCCCAGGCGCAGCCCGGGCAGTCGAAGCCGCCGTTCTGGTTGGTCTTGAGCATCGCCCGCAGGTTCTTGAAGGCGTTCTCGCTGCCCAGCCAGCTCTTGGTCACGCTCTTGAGCGCGCCCCAGCCGGCAGCGGGGCCTTTGTAGTCCCGGATGTGTTGGTCCTGGCTCATGCGGTAAATCCTCACGCTGGCATGGAAAAGTGCAGCGGGTCGTGTAGCCCGGTGCTTTTTTCCAGCCTATGGAGGCCGGCACAGGTGCGTCCAATCGATATGGCTTACAGCCTGATAGGCCGTTTCGATGATGCCCCAGGGGCGCGCTGCAGGCCTCGGATTTCGGCGCGTGCAGCCGTGATAGAGGAGACTGATCGAATAGTCGGGCAAAGCAATTTGACGGGGGCGCCTACAGGTAATAGCTTGGACCTTACACCTCAACCCTTTCGAGCCCCCACGTGGAACAGACCCTCCGGCCCCTGATCGACGGCTTCAACCGCAAAATCGACTACCTGCGGATGTCGGTGACGGACCGTTGCGACTTCCGTTGTGTCTATTGCATGGCCGAAGACATGCAGTTTCTGCCGCGCCAGCAGATCCTCAGCCTCGAAGAACTGTTCCAGGTGGCCGAGCGCTTCGTCGCCCTGGGCACCCGCAAAATCCGCCTCACCGGTGGCGAGCCGCTGGTGCGCCAGGGCATCGTCGACTTGTGCGGGCGCATTGCCGCCCTGCCGGGCCTGCGCGAACTGTGCATGACCAGCAACGGCTCGCAACTCGGGCGCCTGGCCCAGCCGCTGTTCGATGCCGGCCTGTCGCGCCTGAACATCAGCCTCGACAGCCTCGATACCGAGCGTTTCAAGCAATTGACCCGCACGGGCGACCTGCAGCAGGTGATCGCCGGCATCGACGCTGCCCGCCGCGCGGGCTTCCAGCGCATCAAGCTCAACTGCGTGGTGCTCAAGGGCCGCAACGACCACGAGCTGGTCGACCTGGTGCGCTTCGCCATCGACCGCGAGCTGGACATCACCTTCATCGAAGAGATGCCCCTTGGCGTGATCAGCGAGCACGAACGTGGCGAGTCGTTCTGCTCCAGCGATGAAGTGCGCGAGCGCCTGGCCGAGCAGTTCACCCTGATCGAGTCGACCGAATCGTCACAAGGCCCGGCGCGCTACTGGCGCCTGGCCGAAGCGGCGAACACCCGGGTCGGCTTCATCTCGCCGCACAGCCACAACTTCTGCGCCACCTGCAACCGCGTGCGCCTGACCGTCGAGGGCCGCCTGCTGCTGTGCCTGGGCAACGAGCATTCGGTGGACCTCAAGCAAGTGCTGCGCGCTCACCCGGGCAACCCCGAGCGGCTGGAAAAAGCCATTCGCGACTCGCTGCACCTCAAACCCTACCGGCACCATTTCGAGGTGGGTGGCGATGTGCAGATCCTGCGCTTCATGAACATGACCGGCGGCTGACCCGCTGCCTCTGGATTTCCATGATCGTCCACCCCAACCCCGATGTGCTGCGCGTGCTGTTCACCCTCAAGGGGTCGATCGTCAAGCGCATTGCCCTGCGCTGCCTGATGGTCACCTTGCTGGCCGCGCTGATCGTGCTGGTCGAGCGCCACTTCCCGGCGTTCTTCTACCCGGTCAGCGCCACGCCCTTCACCTTGCTCGGCCTGTCGCTGTCGATCTTCATGAGCTTTCGCAACAACGCCTGCTACGACCGCTGGTGGGAAGGGCGCAAGGCGTGGGGCAAGCTGATCATCGAGACGCGCTCGTTCGTGCGCGAAAGCACGGTGATCGCCGATGCGCCGCTGCGCGCCGAGCTGTTGCGCAACCTGTGCGGCTTTGCCCACGCACTGAGTGCGCGCCTGCGCAACGAGGACGAAAGCCGCGCCGCGCGGCCCTGGCTGAAGGGCAACGCGCCGGTGGCCGAGCACAACGTCTATGACGGCATCCTGCGCGAGATTGGCGAGCAGTGCTCGCGCCTGGCCGAGCAGCAGCACATCAGCGAATGGCGCTATACCCTGCTGGAGCAACGCCTGGCCGGCCTGACCGAGGTGCAGGCCACCTGCGAGCGGATCAAGGGCACGCCGCTGCCCTTCCCCTATACCCTGCTGCTGCACCGCACCATCTACATCTTCTGCCTGCTGCTGCCATTTGCCCTGGCCGAGCCGCTGGGGTGGCTGGCGCCGCTGTTCACCACCATCGTCGGCTATACGTTCTTCGGCCTGGATGCGATCGGCAATGAGCTGGAGGACCCGTTCGGGCGCGACGAGAACGACTTGCCACTCGATGCCATGGTGCGCACGGTCGAGCGGGATGTGTTGGGGGCACTGGAGGTGCAGCCGCTGCCACCGGCGTTGCTGCCGGTGGATTATGTGTTGAGCTGAAGGCCCGATCGCCGGCAAGCCGGCTCCCACAGGAAATCACTGGCCTTGACCTGTGGGAGCCGGCTTGCCGGCGATAGGGCCGCTACGGTCACCCACGGCTCTGGCAAGCTTGAATCGGCTTCAAATGCTTCACGAAGTTGCACGGCATGTGCCGTGCATCCAACTGCTCGGCCAGAATCCCCTCCCAGGCCGTGCGACAGGCGCCGGTCGAGCCCGGCAGGCAGCACACCAGCGTGCCATTGGCCATGCCCGCCAAGGCGCGGCTTTGCACGGTCGAAGAGCCTATGTCGAGAATCGAAAGCGCGCGGAACAACTCGCCAAAACCGTCGATATGCCGGTCGAACAGGCACTGCACCGCTTCCGGCGTGCTGTCACGCCCGGTAAAGCCGGTGCCGCCGGTGATCAGCACCACCTGCACCTCGTCATCGGCGATCCAGGTGGCGACCTGGGCGCGTATCTTGTACAGGTCGTCCTTGAGCAGCACGCGCGCCACCAGGCGATGGCCGATCTGCACCGAGCGGTTGGCCAGCAGTTCGCCGGAGGTGTCGTTGTCGAAGCTGCGGGTATCGCTGACAGTCAGCACGGCGATGTTGAGCGGTACGAAGACCGCGTCGGGTTTGACGCGCACGGGATGGCTCCTTGAATGGGCTGTGCCGCAACGCTAGAGGCACGGCGCCAGGGCGTCCAATCGATATGGCGAACTGGCCGATCAATGACATCTATCGCAGACTTGGTTAAGGTCTGTACACCCCACCCCAGGCAGCCCCATGGACATCAAGCAGCTCAAGTTCCTCATCGCCCTCGACCAGACCCGCCACTTCGGCCAGGCCGCGGCGCTGTGCCACATCACCCAGCCGACCCTGTCCATGCGCCTGCGCAACCTGGAGGACGAGCTGGACCTGATGCTGGTCAAGCGCGGCCAGCGTTTCGAAGGTTTCACCGAAGCTGGCGAGCGGATCCTGGCCTGGGCCCGCACGCTGCTCGCCGCCCATGACGGCCTGCAAGCCGAGGCCGCCAGTTGCCGCGGCCAAGTGGTCGGCAGCCTGCGCCTGGGCAGCGTGCCCCTGGCCAGCTTCAACACCATGAACCTGCTGATGCCGCTGCGCGAAAAATACCCCGAGCTGCATTTCCAGCTCAGCACCCACAGCACCGAGCAGATCATGGACGGCCTGAGCCGCAACCAGCTGGACCTTGGCATCTGCTACCTGGACCAGGTCAACGCCGGCTTCTTCGAAGTGATCGAACTGGGTACCACCACCATGGGCCTGCTGTACGACACCCGGCACTTCCATCTCGATGCCGCCGAACTGCAATGGAGCGAGCTGGCCAACCTGCCGCTGGGGCTGCTGAGCAAGGGCATGCACTATCGCCAGTCGCTGGACCTGAGCTTGCGCAGCCGGGGCCTGGAGCCTGTGGCAGTGCTGGAAAGCGACTCCAGCTTCCAGCTGGTCCAGGCCATCACCGCCGGCGTGTGCTGCGCGGTGATGCCGCTGAACTTCGGCCTCGAAGACCTGAGCGAACACCTGCGCATCATCCCCATCGCCGACGCCAGCATCCACAGCCCGGTCGGCCTGCTGCTGCGCCGCAGCGAGCCGCGTTCGGCGATTGCCGAGCAGTGCTTTGACGAGGCGCGTGCGCTGTTTCAAACCCTCTGAGTCGCCGTCGCCTGGCGGTACTGCCGTGGGGTAAACCCCGTCAATTGCTTGAACTGCCGGCTGAAGGCGCTGTGGTCGGTGTAGCCGCACTGCAGTGCCACCTCGGTGATCGGCAGCTCGCTGTGCAGCAGGCGGTGGGCGTTTTCCAGGCGGGCCTTGTGGATCATCTGCCGCGGCGTGAGGTGGAACACCCGCTTGCAGTAGCGCTCCAGTTGCGCCACGGAAATCCCGGCGATGCGGGTGAGTTCACCCATGCTGATCGGCTGGTGAAAGTGCTGGCGGATGTGTTCGTCCACCGCGGCCAGGCGCTGGTAGGCGGGGTGGGTGTCGGCGGCTGACTGCAGGTCGACGGAGATGCCGACCAGGCCGATGATCTCACCCGCGGGGTTGTGCAACGGGCGCTTGTGGGTCAGGCACCAGCCGGGCTCGCGGCTGCCATACAGGTGAAGCTCCAGCTGGTCTTCGAGCACCAGGCCCTGTTGCAGCACCCGGCGATCCTGTTCGGTGTAGCCGGGGCCCAGTTGCGCCGGGAAGACTTCGGCGCTGGTCTTGCCCAGCAGCGGCTGCAGGCGCTTGAGGCCGCAGCGCTGCACCAGCGTGGTGTTGGCCAGTACGTAGCGGGCGTGCGGGTCCTTGATGAAGATCGCGGCGTTGGGGATGGCGTCGAGAATCGGCAGCAGCAGGGAGACGCTGGCCAGCAGGGCCTCGAGTGTCGCGGGGCGGTGCTCGGCGAGGTTGTGGTAGAGGGTTGCCAGGGGCTCGGTTGTCATCTGTCGGTTCTCTGTTGTCTTTACCGCCGCCATCGCCGGCAAGCCGGCTCCCACAGGGTCACGGGTTCACAAGACCCAAGGTCCAGGATCACAGGATCACAGGATCACAGGATCACAGGATCACAGGTGGGAGCCGGCTTGCCGGCGATGGTGCCAGCACGCCCAACACATCTCTCCAGCCCTTCCCCTACAGGCCCTCCAGCCTATCCAGCGGCCCCACCCGGCCACCAGCCTTTTCTGCAACTGTGCCGATTTCGTCATCCTCCCTGCAGAAAACCATCAAGAACCCCCACCCCCGCCAGGTTCACTCTATGCCCCACGCAAGCCGCCCCACACCTACAAGAGCGCGGCCGTAACGCCGCATCACGTGACATCAGAC
>NZ_DJTF01000150.1:0-5984 GCF_002438125.1 Pseudomonas sp. UBA6315 | reverse complement strand
TGCGGGTTTTTTGTTGCCTGCGATTTTTGCTGCAGGGTTGGCAGGTCCCGGCTTGGGATCGGCTGCCACAGCAACCCACCTACCCCGCCGCTACGGCCATCAATTCGTAGCTGTTTCAAACTGCTTATGGTCTCACTACAACTCAGCCAGTAAGCCCTCTCGTCTTGATCGATATCAACAAGCCATCCTTCGCACGATTCCACAATCACAAATGGACACCGAATCAACCCGCAAGGACCCCCATGAGCGAAGAATCCCCCCTCCTGCTCCCCGCCCCCGATAAACCCTCGACCAACGCCTCCCCCACCCCGCGCCCTCGCCGCCCACGCCAGCGCAAGCCCGAGCCCAGCATCACCGAGATCAGCCAGCAACCCGCTGCGCTCGAAGTGGCCACTGCGCCCAAAGGCAGCAACGAAGACAGCACCTCGGCGCGCCTGCCGGCCAGCTACCCGTACCGCACCCGCCTGCGCCGCCAGGATTACGAGAAGGCCAAGCACGCGCTGCAGATCGAGCTGCTGAAGGTACAAAGCTGGGTCAAGGAAACCGGCCAGCGGGTGGTGATCCTGTTCGAAGGGCGCGACGCGGCGGGCAAGGGCGGCACCATCAAGCGCTTCATGGAGCACCTGAACCCGCGTGGCGCGCGGATCGTCGCGCTGGAGAAGCCTTCCGAGCACGAGCTGGGCCAGTGGTATTTCCAACGCTACATCCAGCACCTGCCCACGGCCGGCGAAATGGTCTTCTTCGACCGCTCCTGGTACAACCGCGCCGGGGTCGAGAAGGTGATGGGCTTCTGCTCGCCGTTGCAGTACCTGGAGTTCATGCGCCAGGCGCCGGACCTTGAGCGCATGCTGTGCAACAGCGGCATCCTGCTGTTCAAGTACTGGTTCTCGGTGAACCGCGAAGAGCAGCTGCGCCGCTTCATCTCGCGCCGGGATGACCCGCTCAAGCACTGGAAGCTGTCGCCCATCGACATCAAGTCGCTGGACAAATGGCAGGACTACACCGCCGCCAAGGAGGCGATGTTCTTCCACACCGACACCGCCGATGCGCCGTGGACGGTGATCAAGTCGGATGACAAGAAGCGCGCGCGGATCAACTGCATCCGCCACTTCCTGCATTCGCTGGACTATCCGGGCAAGGACCACAGCGTGGCGCATGCGCCCGATGAGCTGCTGGTTGGCCGGGTGGCGCGTGGCTTCGAGGAAGATGAGGGTTCTGCGCTGGGCAGTTGAATAGCCGGGACTGCTGCGCTTCAATACGCGCACTTTCAGGACACACCCAAGGAATCGCCCCATGGCCTCCAATACCAAGCAACAAAAACGCGCCAAGCGCGCCGCCAGCAAGGCCAAGCAAAACCGCATGGTGCGCAGCGGCCAGGCGGTGAAGGCCAGCGCCGGTGACAGCGCCAGCATCGAGCAGGTGTTCCACAAGGCCATGGAGTCGGACAGCTACAAAGAGCTGTTCAACAAGATGAAAGAAGCGCAGCAAACCAGCCTGGTGGCGATGATCTCGGTGTTCCTGGTCGACCCGCTGCTGGCACTGGTGCTCAAGGGCCACAAGGAAGAGCACGCCACCGACTACATCGTGCTGGTGTTCAATGCCTACCGCACCTGGCTCGACGGCGCCGACGAAGACACCACCATGGCTTGGCTTGAGAGCGACGAGTTCCAGCAAGCCTACATCACCGCTTCCGAGGTGGTGGCCAAGCAGCAGCAACAGCAGAAGCAGTTCGGCTGAGGCCTCACTGGCCCTATCGCCGGCAAGCCGGCTCCCACAGGATAGCCACCGCCCGCCCTGAAGCTGGCAGGCCCCGTGGGAGCCGGCTTGCCGGCGATAGGGCCGGAGCAGACAAACAAAAGGCCGCGCCCTACACCGGGCGCGGCCTTTTTTCATTGCAGCCAGCGCAGGTCAGTTATCCAGCGCCACCCGCCCTGCAGCCTCGCGCTTGCGATGCACCAGCAAGCCCGCCGCCACCACGCCAATGCTCAGCAGCGCCGTCGCGATGATCTCGGCGCGGTGATCCTCACGCAGCGCCATCACCACCAAAATGGCAACGATGAAGGCAATGGTCGCCCAGGTCAGCCCCGGGAACAGCCACATCTTGAAGGCGATCTTCTCGCCCCGCGCTTCACGCTGGCTGCGCATGCGCAGCTGGGAAATGGCAATCACCAGGTACACCAGCAGCGCGATGGCGCCGGAGCTGGCCAGCAGGAACTCGAACACCTGGGCCGGCGCCACGTAGTTGGCGAACACGCACAGGAACGCCGCCGCAGTCGACATCAGCACCGCCACATGCGGGGTAGCCGCCTTGGTGGTGCGCTGGGCAACCGCCGGGGCATCGCCACGCTTGCTCAGCGAGAACAGCATGCGCGAAGAGGTGTACAGCGCCGAGTTCAGGCAGCTGGTGACGGCGATCAGCACGACGATGTCGACGATCAGCTTGGCGTTCGGCACACCGATGCGGCTCAGCACGGTCTGGTAGGAGCCGGTTTCGGCCAGCGCCGGGTCGTTCCACGGCACCAGGGCCACCACCAGGAAGATCGACACCAGGTAGAACAGGCAGATACGCCAGATCACCGAGTTGGTGGCGCGGCTGATCTGCTTGCCCGGGTCTTTCGATTCGGCCGCCGCGATGGTGACGATCTCGGTGCCCATGAACGAGAACATGGTGGTGAGCATGGCCGCCAGCACCGCGCCCAGGCCATTGGGCATGAAGCCCTGGGTGTCGAACAGGTGGCTGGCACCGCTGACCTGGCTGTTAGGCACGAAGCCGAACATGGCAGCGCAACCGACCACGATGAAGCCGATGATCGCCAGCACCTTGAGCAGGGCGAACCAGAACTCGAACTCACCGTAGTTCTTCACGCTGCACAGGTTGGTCGCGGTCAGCGCCAAGGTAATCAGGAGGGAGAAGGCCCACAGGTCGACTGCCGGGAACCAGGCATGCAGGATCGCTGCAGCCGCGTTGGCTTCCAGCGGGATGACCAGCACCCAGAACCACCAGTACAACCAGCCAATGGTGAAACCGGCCCAGCGGCCAATGGCGCGGTCGGCGTAGGTGGAGAACGAACCGGTATCCGGCGAAGCGATGGCCATCTCGCCAAGCATGCGCATCACCAGCACCACCAGGGTACCAGCAGCGGCATAGGCCAGCAGCACGGCAGGGCCGGCGGCAGCGATGGCGTGGCCGGAGCCGACGAACAGGCCGGCACCGATGACGCCAGCAATGGACAGCATGGTGACATGCCGTTGTTTGAGCCCCTGAGCGAGGTCATTGGAATTGTTACCGCTCATAAAACTACCTTTGTAAGGAGTGGACCACCCGACTGCGAGTACGAAGCGCGCCCGGGGTTGATTTAGGCGTCGCTGCAATCGGCGGTTTCCAGACGGCAATAAGTGGGCCATGTGCTGAATGCATTCGTCAGATGAAACCGGCGGGCCGTAAAGGACGCGGCTTGCAGGGCTTTCGGCCAACAACTGGCAGAATGGCCGCCAAATCCACAGGGAAAGGCTGGATTACGGAAATACCCACTTACAAATGCACCAGAGGTGCCCCTCGGTAACACCTTTGCACTATTGCAAGGCAAAAAAGTGCAACCTTGGGTACAACCTTTTTCTGTGCGGGCCCTGTCGCGGCTGCAGCCGCTCCTACGGAGGGCGAGGGCAACCTTGAGGGCGGCTTTAGCCGCGATAGGGGCAAAACTGCTTCCCAGTCCCGCCCAAAGCTGGCACCATCGCGCCTTTTTTCATCAAGGCTCTGGAGCTGGGCGACACCTGCGCGGACATCTGCGCGACGTTGCACTGCAGCGATGCGACAAACTGCCCCAGCACTGCCCCGAGCCCCCTGCGACCCTGTTGGCCGCCCTGATGCCGCTATGCTAGCTTGGCGCACGCCAGGAAGGCCGCCAACAGCTGGGAACGCACCCGAACACATGAGGACCGCACATGGCCCAGGCCACGCCCGCGCTGGAAATCCGCAATCTGCACAAACGTTACGGCGAGCAGGAAATTCTCAAGGGCATTTCGCTGACCGCGCGTGACGGTGACGTGATCTCCATCCTGGGATCGTCCGGCTCCGGCAAGTCCACCCTGCTGCGCTGCATCAACCTGCTGGAAAACCCGCACCAGGGCGAAATCCTCGTGGCCGGCGAAGCGCTCAAGCTCAAGGCCGCCAAGAACGGCGACCTGATTGCCGCCGACAACCGCCAGATCAACCGCCTGCGCAGCGAAATCGGCTTCGTCTTCCAGAACTTCAACCTGTGGCCGCACATGTCGATCCTCGACAACATCATCGAGGCGCCACGCCGCGTGCTCGGCCAGAGCAAGGCCGAGGCCATCGAAGCCGCCGAGGCGCTGCTGAACAAGGTCGGCATCTTCGACAAGCGCCACAGCTACCCCGCCCAGCTTTCCGGTGGCCAGCAGCAGCGTGCCGCCATCGCCCGCACCCTGGCCATGCGGCCTAAAGTCATCCTGTTCGACGAGCCAACTTCGGCGCTCGATCCGGAAATGGTCCAGGAAGTGCTAAACGTTATCCGCGCACTGGCCGAAGAAGGCCGTACCATGCTGCTGGTGACGCACGAGATGAACTTTGCCCGCCAGGTGTCCAGTGAAGTGGTTTTCCTGCACCAGGGCCTGGTTGAAGAGCAAGGATCGCCGCAGCAGGTCTTCGAGAACCCGACCTCGGCGCGTTGCAAGCAATTCATGTCCAGCCACCGCTAACGGAGCAACACGAATGCAGACCTACAAGAAATTCCTCCTGGCAGCCGCTGCCACGCTGGTGATGTCGGCCAACGCCATGGCAGCAGAAAAACTGCGCATGGGTATCGAAGCCGCCTACCCACCGTTCAACAACAAGGATGCCAGCGGCCAGGTCGTCGGCTTCGACAAGGACATCGGCGACGCCCTGTGCGCCAAGATGAAGGTCGAGTGCGAAGTCGTCACCTCCGACTGGGACGGCATCATCCCGGCCCTGAACGCCAAGAAGTTCGACTTCCTGATCTCCTCGCTGTCGATCACCGACGAGCGCAAGCAGGCCGTTGACTTCACCGACCCGTACTACTCGAACAAGCAGCAGTTCATCGCGCCGAAAAACGTCGATTTCAAAACCGACGATAAATCGCTCGAAGGCAAGACCATCGGCACCCAGCGCGCTACCCAGGCTGCAACCTGGCTGGACGATCACGGCGGCATGGACGGCAAGTTCAAGGTCAACCTGTATGACGGCCAGGAAAACGCCTACCTGGACCTGACCTCCGGCCGCCTCGACGCCATCCTGGCCGACAAGTACGCCAACTACGACTGGCTGAAGTCCGAAGCCGGCAAGAACTATGAGTTCAAAGGTGAGCCGGTCAACGACAGCGACAAGGTCGGCATCGCCGTGCGCAAAGGCGACGATGAGCTGCGCAACAAGCTCAATGCCGCACTGAAGGAAATTGTCGCCGACGGCACCTACAAGAAGATCAACGACAAGTACTTCCCGTTCAGCATCTATTGATTCGCCCCGACCGGTACGCCTTTGGGCGTGCCGGTCCCTAGAACGACCCTGCCCATGAATATCGACCTGCACGGATTCGGTCCGGCCCTGGCGGCTGGCACCCTGATGACCGTAAAACTGGCGCTTTGCGCCTTGCTGCTGGGCCTGGTCCTGGGCCTGCTCGGCGCCCTGGCCAAGACTTCCGCGGTCAAGCCACTGCAATGGCTTGGCGGCTTCTACTCGACCCTGGTTCGCGGCGTGCCCGAACTGCTGTGGGTGCTGCTGATCTATTTCGGCACCGTCGGGCTGATGAACAGCCTCGGCGCCGCCTTCAACAACCCCGGCCTTGAACTCAGCGCCTTCGCCGCCGGCGTCATCGCCCTGGGCCTGTGCTTTGGCGCCTACGCCACCGAAGTGTTCCGTGGCGCCATCCTGGCCATCCCCAAGGGCCACCGCGAGGCCGGCCTGGCGCTGGGCCTGTCGAAGGCGCGCATCCTGTCGCGGATCATCC
>NZ_DJTF01000115.1:0-3712 GCF_002438125.1 Pseudomonas sp. UBA6315 | reverse complement strand
CCACGACCGCCACCGCGATCGAGGCCAGGGAGGCTGCCCATGCCAGGCCGATGGGATCGGACACGGCAGCCTCTCCCAACATTAAGACGCGTCGCTCGCCGACTTCTTCTTGCGAGAGCCCTTACCCGCGTCGCCATGCGGCGCCTCGGCCGCCTTCGCGGCATCCGGCTGCTCTGGCTCGGCCGGAGTCTGCGGTGACTCATGGCGTTCGAACACCACCCGTTCGGCCTTGTCGTCCCAGCGGGCGCTGGCGTGATCGCCCTTGCCGATACCGCCACCCAGCATCTCGCGCGCTAGTGCCGTCTCCAGCTCGCTGCGGATCAACCGCTTGAGCTCACGCGCGCCGAACTCGGGCTTGTAGCCTTCCTCCGCGAAGTGGTCGATCAAGGTCTGATCGAAGGTCAGCGTCACGCCCTGGCTGGCGGCGTTGCGGGCCACACGATCGAGCTGCAGGCCGACGATATGGCGGATCTCCTCCTTGCCCAGCGCATGGAAGACGATGATCTCGTCGATGCGGTTGATGAACTCGGGGCGGAAGTGTCCGCGCAGCACGTCCATCACCTCGGACTTGGTCTTCTCGTATTCCTCGCCGGCGGCGCTACGGGCCTTCAGCCGACGCTGGATGATGTCCGAGCCCAAGTTCGAGGTGGCGATGATGATGGTATTGGTGAAATCCACCACCCGGCCCTTGCCGTCGGTGAGCCGCCCGTCGTCGAACACCTGCAGCAGGATGTTGTAGACGTCGGGGTGAGCCTTCTCGATCTCGTCCAGCAGCAACACGCTGTAGGGCTTGCGACGCACCTTCTCGGTGAGCTGGCCGCCCTCGTCATAGCCCACATAACCCGGAGGCGCGCCCACCAGGCGTGCCACGGTATGGCGTTCCCCGTACTCGGACATGTCGATGCGCAGCAGCGCACCTTCATCGCCATAGATGGACTCGGCCAGCGCCTTGGCGAGCTCGGTCTTGCCCACGCCGGTCGGCCCGAGGAACAGAAAAGTCGCCACCGGCTTGCCGCCTTCGCGCAGCCCCGCGCGCGACAACCGCACGGCATCGGCCACCGCGCGCACCGCTTCGTCCTGGCCCACCAGGCGCTCGTGCAGCCGCTGTTCCAGATGCAACAGCTTCTCGCGTTCTTCCACCGTCAGCTCGTTGACCGGAATGCCGGTCAGGCGCGAGACGATCTGCGCGACATGCTCGGCCTTGACTTCGGCGCTGCCCGAGGCGCGCTCGCGCTCCCAATCTTCGATGAGCTTCTTGAGTTCGGCCTCTTTTGCCTCGATGCGCTTGCCCAGCTCGGCGGCCTTGTCGTACTGCTTGCGCGAGGCCATGTAGTCCTGCTCACGCCGCAACTGGTGCAGTTCGGACTCCAGCTCTTGTACGGCCACTGGGCGAGCCGTGGCCGACAGCTTCACGCGTGCGGCCGCCTGGTCAAGCAGGTCGATGGCCTTGTCAGGCAAAAAGCGCGCGGTGATGTAGCGGTCCGACAACTCGGCGGCGGCGATGATCGCATCCTCGGTGATGCTGACCTTGTGGTGCGCCTCGAAGGTGTCGCGCAGGCCGCGCAGGATCATCATGGTCTGCGCTACCGTCGGCTCGGGCACCATCACCGGCTGGAAACGACGCTCCAGCGCGGCGTCCTTCTCGATGTACTTCTGATACTCGTTGAGCGTGGTGGCGCCGATCAGGTTCAGCTCGCCGCGCGCCATCATCGGCTTGAACACGTTGGCCACGTCCAGCCCGCCTTCGCCGCCACCCTGGCCGGCACCGACGATGGTGTGCACTTCATCGATGAAGAGAATCATCTCGCCCTGGTGCTCGGTCACTTCCTTGAGCACCTTCTGCACGCGCTCCTCGAACTCGCCGCGATACTTGGCGCCGGCCACCATGGCGTTGATGTTGAGTTCCACCAGACGCTTGTCGCGCAGCGTCTCGGGCACTTCGCCGGCGACCATCCGCTGCGCCAGTCCTTCGACAATGGCGGTCTTGCCGACGCCGGGCTCACCGATCAACACCGGGTTGTTTTTCTTGCGCCGGGCCAGCACCTCGATGGTGGTCTCGATCTCCTGCGCACGGCCGATGACCGGATCGAGCTTGCCCTCGCGCGCCATCTTGGTGAGGTCGCGCGAATACTTGTCGAGTTCTGGCGTGTTGGTCGGCGTCTCGGCGCGGCCATCCTCGGCGCCTTTGCCGACCACCTTGCTGACCTGTTGGCGCAGCGCCTGCGGCGTCAGGCCGTAGCGGCGTAGCAGGTTGGCGGCCAGCCCTTCGCCTTCCTCGGTCAGACCGATCAGGAAATGCTCCGGACCGACATAGGAATGGCCGAGTTCATTGGAGGCCACGAAGGCGCGGCTGAGCGCATCCTTCACGCGCGGCGACACGCCGATCTCGCCCTCGAACGGCTTGTCCCCGCGCTTGGCCTCGGACTCGATCTGCCGCTTGAGGTCATCGACCTTGATTTTGAACTGACCCAGGATGGTCTTGACCACGTCGCTGTCGGCCAGCGCCAGCAGCAGATGTTCGGTATCCACCTCGGAGCGGCCAAATTCGGCAGCGTGTTTGGCGGCCTCTTGCAGCAGGGCTTCCGACTGTTCGCTGATGCGGCTGGCCAGCCCACTGCCGCGCCGGCGCGGTGCACCCGAACCTGCGGCGGCGGGTTCGCCAAACACGGCATCGACCACGTCATCGGTATCGGCGGCAAAGGGCGTCGCGTCGTCGCCGATGCGGAAGAAGTCACTGCCGAGGAAGTCCTCGAACAGGCCGCTGCGCGAGCCGAACAAGGCTTCCAGCGGCGAGACGGTGCGCTTTTGCTGGCGCACCAGTTGGCGGTAATGGTCGTCGCACAACAGCATGGTGCTGTGACGTCCGTTGAGATTGGCTTCCACCCGCACGGTGGCGGGTTGGCCGCAGACCTGGCATTGTTTTCTGGCCATGCTGATGCTCCTGAGAAGGTTGACAAGGTTGAGGCGACGAGGCATCGCGAGCCGCGACACCTCGTCTCGTACCGGGTTTTTCTTGTGACGAACGAGCCGGCGACGTCAGCTGTTGATCGGGATCGAACGTCCCTGCTTCGGCGCGCTGACCTCGCGCTTGTCGATCGTGACCGTGAGCACCCCGTTCTTGAACGATGCCTTGATCGAATCCTGATTGGCGTCGTCAGGCAGGTTCAAGGCGCGGTGAAAGCTGCCGTAGGAGCGCTCCACACGGTGGAAGCCACCTTCCTTCTTCTCCTGTTCCTGGCGCTTCTCGCCACGCACCACCAGCACGTCGTTGTCGAGGGTGATCTGGATGTCCTTTTCCTCGACACCGGGCACTTCCAGGGCAATCTTGTACTGCTTGTCGGTTTCCTGGATGTCCAGGGCCGGCTTCAGCATGCCCGACCAATCGGATGGCAGCCGCGGCATGGCCAGCGCCGGAAAACCGAAGCCCCGGAACGCGTCATCGAACAGCCGGTCGATCTCGCGATGCAGTTGCAGGATCGGGCTGACTGGCCCGCTCGCCGCTGGCAGGTCATTGCGCTGCACCGGCAGGGAAGAGGCGGTCTGCTGCTCTTGCTGCTCGTTCTTGAACCAGTTCCAGGGAGCCAACTTCTTGAAATCGATGTCCAAGTCATACCTCCAGAAAAATTGAAAAACGAGTTACTCAAGCCCTTTGCCTGCTGCGACGGGCAGTGCGCCCAGGCGACACGGGCTGCTCGGATGACTTCTGCTGTTC
>NZ_DJTF01000094.1:0-3712 GCF_002438125.1 Pseudomonas sp. UBA6315 | reverse complement strand
CCACGACCGCCACCGCGATCGATGCCAGGGAGGCTGCCCATGCCAGGCTGATGGAGTCGGACACGGCAGCCTCGCCCGCCATCAAGATGCGTCGCTCGCCGACTTCTTCTTGCTCGAGTCTTTGCCAGCGTCGCCGTGCGGCGTCTCGGTCGCCTTCGCGACATCCGGCTGCTCCGGCTCGGCCGGGGTCTGCGGTGGCTCTTTGCGTTCGAACACCACGCGTTCGGCCTTGTCGTCCCAGCGTGCGCTGGCGTGATCGCCCTTGCCGATGCCGCCACCGAGCATCTCGCGCGCCAGCGCAGTTTCCAGCTCGCTGCGGATCAGGCGCTTGAGTTCACGCGCACCGAACTCGGGCTTGTAGCCTTCTTCCGCGAAATGGTCGATCAGCGTCTGATCGAAAGTGAGCGTCACGCCCTGGCTGGCGGCGCTGCGCGCCACGCGATCGAGCTGCAGGCCGACGATATGGCGGATCTCCTCCTTGCCCAGCGCATGGAAGACGATGATCTCGTCGATGCGGTTGAGGAACTCGGGCCGGAAGTGGCCGCGCAGCACGTCCATGACCTCGGCCTTGGTCTTTTCGTACTCCTCGCCAGCCGCCTCACGCGCCTTCAGCCGTCGCTGGATGATGTCCGAACCCAGGTTGGACGTGGCGATGATGATGGTGTTGGTGAAATCCACCACCCGGCCCTTGCCGTCGGTGAGGCGACCGTCGTCGAACACTTGCAGCAGGATGTTGTAGACGTCAGGGTGTGCCTTCTCGATCTCGTCGAGCAGCAGCACGCTGTAGGGCTTGCGCCGCACCTTCTCGGTGAGCTGACCGCCTTCGTCGTAACCGACATAGCCCGGAGGCGCGCCCACCAGCCGCGCCACGGTATGGCGTTCGCCATATTCCGACATGTCGATGCGCAACAGGGCATGCTCATCGGCGTAGATCGATTCGGCCAATGCCTTGGCGAGCTCGGTCTTGCCCACCCCGGTCGGGCCCAGAAACAGGAAGGTAGCCACCGGTTTACTGCCTTCGCGCAGGCCGGCGCGGGATAGCCGCACGGCATCGGCCACGGCACGGACCGCCTCGTCTTGTCCCACCAGGCGCTCGTGCAGCCGTTGTTCCAAGTGCAGCAGCTTTTCGCGCTCTTCCACCGTCAACTCGTTGACCGGGATGCCGGTCAGGCGCGAGACAACCTGCGCCACGTGTTCCGCCTTGACCTCGGCACTGCCGGAGGCCCGCTCCCGCTCCCAGTCCTCGACGAGCTTCTTGAGCTCGGCCTCCTTGGCTTCGATGCGCTTGCCGAGCTCGGCGGCCTGGTCGTACTGCTTGCGCGCGGCCACGTAATCCTGTTCACGCCGTAGCTGGTGCAGTTCGGACTCCAGCTCCTGCACGGCCACCGGCCGGGCCGTGGCCGACAGCTTCACGCGCGCGGCCGCCTGGTCGAGCAGGTCGATCGCCTTGTCCGGCAGGAAGCGCGCCGTGATGTAGCGGTCGGACAACTCGGCTGCCGCGATGATCGCGTCCTCGGAGATGCTGACCTTGTGGTGCGCCTCGAAGGTGTCGCGCAGGCCGCGCAGAATCATGATGGCCTGGGCCACCGTCGGCTCGGGCACCGTCACCGGCTGGAAGCGCCGCTCCAGTGCAGCATCCTTCTCGATGTATTTCTGGTACTCGTTCAGCGTCGTGGCGCCGATCAGGTTGAGTTCACCGCGCGCCATCATCGGTTTGAACACGTTGGCCACGTCCAGCCCGCCTTCGCCACCGCCCTGGCCGGCACCGACGATGGTGTGCACCTCGTCGATGAACAAAATCAGCTCGCCCTGGTGCTCGGTCACCTCCTTCAGCACCTTCTGCACGCGCTCCTCGAACTCGCCGCGATATTTGGCGCCGGCCACCATGGCGTTGATGTTGAGTTCCACCAGGCGCTTGTCGCGCAAGGTCTCGGGCACTTCACCCGCCACCATGCGCTGCGCCAGCCCTTCGACGATGGCGGTCTTGCCCACACCCGGCTCGCCGATCAGCACCGGGTTGTTCTTCTTGCGCCGGGCCAGCACCTCGATGGTGGTTTCGATCTCCTGCGCGCGGCCGATCACCGGGTCGAGCTTGCCGTCGCGCGCCATCTTGGTCAGGTCGCGCGAGTACTTGTCGAGTTCTGGCGTGTTGGTCGGCGTCTCAGCGCGGCCATCCTCGGCGCCCTTGCCGACCACCTTGTTGACCTGTTGGCGCAGCGCCTGCGGCGTCAGGCCGTAGCGGCGCAGCAGGTTGGCGGCCAGCCCTTCGCCTTCCTCGGCCAGACCGATCAGGAAATGCTCTGGACCGACATAAGAATGGCCGAGTTCATTGGAGGCCACGAAGGCGCGGCTGAGCGCATCCTTCACGCGCGGCGACACGCCGATCTCGCCCTCGAAGGGCTTGTCCCCGCGCTTGGCCTCAGACTCGATCTGCCGCTTGAGGTCATCGACCTTGATCTTGAACTGACCCAGGATGGTCTTGACCACGTCGCTGTCGGCCAGCGCCAGCAGCAGATGTTCGGTATCCACCTCGGAGCGGCCAAATTCGGCAGCGTGTTTGGCGGCCTCCTGCAGCAAGGCTTCCGACTGTTCGCTGATGCGGCTGGCCAGCCCACTGCCGCGACGGCGCGGCGCACCCGAACCTGCGGTGGCGGGCTCGCCAAACGAGGCATCGACCACGTCATCGGTATCGGCGGCAACTGGCGTCGCGTCTTCGCCGATGCGGAAGAAGTCACTGCCGAGGAAGTCCTCGAACAGGCCGCTGCGCGAGCCGAACAAGGCTTCCAGCGGCGAAACGGTGCGCTTTTGCTGGCGCACTAATTGCCGGTAATGGTCGTCGCACAACAGCATGGTGCTGTTACGACCGTTGAGATTGGCTTCCACCCGCACGGTGGCGGGTTGGCCGCAGACCTGGCATTGTTTTCTGGCCATGCTGATGCTCCTGAGAAGGTTGACAAGGTTGAGGAGACGAGGCATCGCGAGCCGCGACTCCTCGTCTCGTGCCGGGTTTTTCTTGTGACGAACGAGCCGGCGACGTCAGCCGTTGATCGGGATCGAGCGTCCCTGCTTCGGCGCGCTGACCTCGCGCTTGTCGATCGTGACCGTGAGCACCCCGTTCTTGAACGATGCCTTGATCGAATCCTGGTTGGCGTCGTCAGGCAGGTTCAAGGCACGCTGAAAGCTGCCGTAGGAGCGCTCCACACGGTGGAAGCCACCTTCCTTCTTCTCCTGTTCCTGGCGCTTCTCGCCACGCACCATCAGCACGTCGTTGTCGAGAGTTATCTGGATGTCCTTCTCCTCGACACCGGGCACTTCCAGGGTAATCTTGTACTGCTTGTCGGTTTCCTGGATGTCCAGGGCCGGCTTCAGCATGCCCGACCAATCGGATGGCCACTGCGGCATGTTCAACGCCGGAAAACCGAAGCCCCGGAATGCGTCATCGAACAGCCGGTCGATTTCCCGATGCAGTTGCAGGATCGGGCTGACTGGCCCGCTCGCCGCTGGCAGGTCATTGCGCTGCACCGGCAGGGAAGAGGCGGTCTGCTGCTCTTGCTGCTCGTTCTTGAACCAGTTCCAGGGAGCCAACTTCTTGAAATCGATGTCCATGTCATACCTCCAGAAAAATTGAAAAACGAGTTACTCAAGCCCTTTACCTGCTGCGACGGGCAGTGCGCCCAGGCGACACGGGCGGCTCGGATGACTTCTGCTGTTC
>NZ_DJTF01000192.1:0-5515 GCF_002438125.1 Pseudomonas sp. UBA6315 | reverse complement strand
AATGAAACTTTATTTATACGGATGATACTTTATTTATACGAATGAACCTTTATTTGCATCCCACACCTGGGTCATCAGCTTGCGATGTGCAGCCTTGACCGGAGCTATGGGCATGGATGCCATTGTTCGAGTCGCTCAAAATTGGGCGACCCGCTCGACCGGGACGAGGACAGGTGTCGTGCACAGGGGGACACCCCAGAGAGCGGGCTAAGCCAGGACAACAGTCACAGCGGTGAGTAGAGGATTGTCACCCGAATCTTCAAGGCCTGGCTCCGGCCCGATGTGCGGTCAGAGCCTGCCTTGTGACAACCTTTATTACGTTGTGACAACCTTTATTGTTTTGTGACAACCTTTATTATTCAAAAACACCCAAGTTCCAGGAATACCTGGCCTTACTCCACCGTCACCGACTTGGCCAGGTTACGCGGCTGGTCGACGTCAGTCCCTTTGAGTACAGCAACGTAGTACGACAGCAGCTGCAGCGGGATGGTGTAGAGGATCGGCGCCAGGGCATCGGAGATGTGCGGCACCTTGATCACGTGGGTGCCTTCGCCATTGCTCATGCCGGCATGCTCGTCGGCGAACACCACCAGCTCGCCGCCGCGTGCACGCACCTCCTGCAGGTTCGACTTGAGCTTTTCCAGCAGCTCGTTGTTCGGCGCCACGGTAACCACCGGCATGTCGTTGTCCACCAGTGCAAGTGGGCCATGCTTGAGCTCGCCGGCTGGGTAGGCTTCGGCGTGGATGTAGGAGATTTCCTTGAGCTTGAGCGCACCTTCCATCGCCACCGGGTACTGGGCGCCACGGCCGAGGAACAGGGTGTGGTGCTTGTCGGCGAACAGCTCGGCGATCTTCTCGACGGTGGCGTCCATGGCCAATGCTTCGCCCAGGCGGGCTGGCAGGCGGCGCAGTTCTTCCACCAGTTCCGCTTCCACGCCCGCTTCGAGGGTGCCACGCACCTGGCCCAGGGCCAGGGTCAGCAGCATCAG
The DNA here is from genome assembly GCF_002438125.1 of Pseudomonas sp. UBA6315. NCBI lineage: Bacteria > Pseudomonadati > Pseudomonadota > Gammaproteobacteria > Pseudomonadales > Pseudomonadaceae > Pseudomonas > Pseudomonas sp. UBA6315. The sequence continues at coordinate 4,526 of NZ_DJTF01000192.1, read as the reverse complement.
CGAGACCAGCTGGGTGGTGAACGCCTTGGTCGAGGCCACGCCGATTTCAGGGCCGGCCAGGGTCAGCAGGGTCAGGTCGGATTCACGCACCAGCGAGCTGATGCCGACGTTGCAAATCGCCAGGCTGCCGAGGAACCCCAGCTCCTTGGCGTTGCGCAGGGCGGCCAGGGTGTCGGCGGTTTCACCAGACTGGGAGATCGACACGAACAGGGTGTCGGGCTGCACCACCACCTTGCGGTAGCGGAACTCGCTGGCCACTTCGACCTGGCATGGGATACCCGCCAGGCTCTCCAGCCAGTAACGGGCGACCATGCCGGCGTGGTAGCTGGTGCCGCAGGCGACGATCTGCACGTTGCGCACTTTGGCGAACAGCTCGGCAGCCTGCGGGCCGAAGGCCTGCACCAGCACGTGGTCGTTGCCCAGGCGGCTTTCCAGGGTGCGCTGGACCACGGCCGGCTGCTCGTGGATTTCCTTGAGCATGAAGTGGCGGTAGGCGCCCTTGTCGGCGGCTTCGGCACCTTCGTGGTACTGCACGGTTTCGCGCTGCACGGCGTTGCCGGCCTGGTCCCAGATCTTCACTTGGTCACGGCGGATCTCGGCGATATCGCCCTCTTCCAGGTACATGAAGCGGTCGGTGACCTGGCGCAGCGCCAGCTGGTCGGAGGCCAGGAAGTTCTCGCCATGGCCCAGGCCGATCACCAGCGGGCTGCCACTGCGCGCGGCCACCAGGCGGTCAGGTTGTTTCACGCTGATCAGCGCCAGGCCATAGGCGCCGTGCAAGCGCTTGATCGCGGCCTTGAGGGCGTCGGCCAGGTCCGGGATGGTCTTGAGGGTGTGGTGGATCAGGTGGACGATGACCTCGGTGTCGGTCTGCGAGGCAAACACGTAACCCAGGCCCTTGAGCTCTTCACGCAGCTCTTCGTGGTTTTCGATGATGCCGTTGTGCACCACCGCCACTTCGTTGCCGGAGAAATGCGGGTGGGCATTGCCTTCGGTCGGCGCGCCGTGGGTGGCCCAGCGGGTGTGGGCGATGCCCAGCTGGCCGACCAGCGGCTCGGCAGTATTGGCGGCTTCCAGCTCGGCGACCTTGCCAATGCGGCGCAGACGCTGCAGCTCGCCCTGCTGGGTGTAGACAGCCAGGCCGGCGCTGTCATAGCCACGGTACTCAAGCCGCTTGAGGCCTTCGATGAGGATGGCGGTGACATTGCGCTCGGCTACCGCACCAACGATTCCACACATGGTTATTTCTCCTGGCTGATCGCGGCGCAGATCAGGTTGATGCCGCGAGCTTGAATGTGTTCGCGTGCCGCTGCGGGCAGGCGTTCGTCTGTAATAAGGGTGTGCACGCTGCCCCAGGGCAGCTCGAGGTTGGGGATCTTGCGCCCGACCTTGTCCGACTCGACCATCACGATCACCTCGCGGGCCACCTCGGCCATGACCCGGCTGAGGCCGAGCAGTTCATTGAAGGTGGTGGTGCCGCGGCTGAGGTCGATGCCATCGGCGCCGATGAACAGCTGGTCGAAATCGTAGGAGCGTAGTACCTGCTCGGCGACCTGGCCCTGGAACGATTCGGAGTGCGGGTCCCAGGTGCCGCCGGTCATCAGCAGCACGGGTTCGTGTTCGAGTTCGCTGATGGCGCGCGCCACGTTCAGCGAATTGGTCATCACCACCAGGCCTGGCTGGCGGCCGAGTTCCGGGATCATGGCGGCGGTGGTGCTGCCGCTGTCGATGATGATGCGTGCGTGTTCACGGATGCGTGCGACAGCAGCGCGGGCAATGGCCCGCTTGTAGGCAGACACGGGCTGGGCCGACTCGCCGAGCATTTCCTGTGGCACCGGTACCGCCCCGCCATAGCGACGCAGCAGCAGGCCGTTGGCCTCCAGCGCTGCCAAATCCTTGCGGATGGTGACTTCCGAGGTTTCGAAGCGCTTGGCCAAGGCATCCACGCTCACCTCGCCTTGCTCGCTGAGCAGGGCCAGGATGTTATGGCGGCGTTGGGGTGTGTTGCGTTTCGACATGGGCGCTTAAGTTTCGTTTCGAAAGATAATGGTTGCAATCAAAACCTAAGATGACCGTTTCGTCAAGCTGCCTCTGACCTGTGGATAAGATTATGGGGGGCTGGTCTGTAGGAGCGGCCTTGTGTCGCGAAAGGAGGGCAAAGCCCTCCCCCTCTCCATCGCCCAATAAAAAAGCCGACTTATTCACACAAGTCGGCTTTCGATCGAAACAGCTGTGTATAACTCAGCTCTTCTTGATCTTCTCCGGGCGCTTCCACCCCGAGATATTGCGCTGACGCGCCCGTGCCACTGCCAGCTCACCCGCTTCGACAGTCTGGGTAACGGTCGACCCCGCTGCCGTGGTCGCACCATCCTTGATATCCACAGGCGCCACCAGCGAGTTGTTGGAGCCGATGAACACGTCCTCGCCCATCACCGTCTTGAACTTGTTGGCGCCGTCATAGTTGCAGGTGATGGTGCCCGCGCCGATGTTGGTGCGCGCGCCTACCTCGGCATCGCCCAAGTAGGTCAGGTGCCCGGCCTTGGCGCCCTCGCCCAGGTGTGCGTTCTTCAGTTCGACGAAGTTACCCACATGGGCCTTGGCGTCGAGCACGCTGCCCGGGCGCAGGCGAGCGAACGGGCCGGCATCGCTGCCCTCGCCCATCACCGCGCCTTCGAGGTGGCTGTTGGCCTTGACCACCACGCCTTTGCGCAGCGTGCTGTTCTTGATGACGCAGTTGGGGCCAATCTGCACGTCGTCCTCGATCACCACCTTGCCTTCGAGGATCACGTTGATATCGATCAGCACATCCCGACCAACGGTCACTTCGCCGCGCACATCGAAGCGCGCCGGGTCGCGCAGGGTGACGCCCAGGGCCATCAGCCGGCGGCCTTCGCGCAGCTGGTAATGGCGCTCGAGCTCGGACAGCTGGCGGCGGTCGTTGGCGCCCTGCACTTCCATCGGGTCGTGCGGCTGTTCGGTCGCGACCACCAGGCCATCGTTGACCGCCATGGCGATGACGTCGGTCAGGTAGTACTCGCCCTGGGCGTTGTTGTTCGACAGGCGCCCCATCCAGTCGGCCAGGCGCGCAGCAGGCATGGCGAGGATACCGGTGTTGCCTTCCTTGATCGCCTTCTGCGCTTCGCTGGCATCCTTGTGCTCGACGATGGCAGTGACCTGCCCGTTGCCGTCACGCACGATGCGGCCGTAGCCCGTCGGGTCCTGCAGGGTGACGGTGAGCAGGCCCAGTTGCGTGTCACCGACCTTGGCCAGCAGCCGCTGCAAGGTTTCCACTTCGATCAGCGGCACGTCGCCGTACAGCACCAGCACCGTGTCGGCGGTGATCGCCGGCAGCGCCTGGGCCACGGCATGGCCGGTACCCAGCTGTTTGTCCTGCATCACGAAATTGAGGTCGTCAGCACCCAGGCGCTCGCGCACTTGTTCGGCACCGTGGCCAATGACCACATGGATACCTTGCGGCTGAAGCTGGCGCGCGCTGTGGATAACATGGCCAAGCATGGAATTGCCGGCGACCGGATGCAGCACCTTGGGCAGCGCCGAGCGCATGCGGGTGCCTTGGCCGGCGGCGAGAATAACGATATCGAGTGACATTGACTGGCTACCAATCCTGGGTGGTCAGTGAAATGACCGGGAGGGAAAAACGGAAAAAGAAAAAGGGTAGCCGAGGCTACCCTTTTACTCAATCGCTACAGAAGTGATCAGCCAGGGGCCGATTACTTGCCTCTGCGCATTTGCTGGACGGTACGCAGCTGGGCTGCGGCCTCGGCCAGACGTGCGGCGGCGGCGCTGTAGTCGAAGTCCGCGCCTTTCAGACTCAGGGCGTTTTCGGCAGCCTTGAGGGCTTCCTGGGCCTGAGCTTCATCCAGGTCTGCAGCACGTTGCACGGTATCGGCAAGCACCTTGACCATGTTCGGCTGAACCTCGAGGAAACCACCAGAGATGTAGAACACCTCTTGGGCGCCACCCTGCTTGGTCAGCGTGATCGGACCAGGCTTCAGATTGGTGATCAGCGGCGCGTGGCCTGGAGCGATACCAAGATCACCCAGGTTACCGTGCGCAACCACCATCTCGACCAGGCCGGAGAAAATCTCTCCTTCCGCGCTGACGATATCGCAATGGACTGTCATAGCCATCTGCTTGCCTCAACCTGATAGCGCCCCTTGCGGGGCGCAGGAATTACAGTTTCTTGGCTTTCTCGATCGCTTCGTCGATGCTGCCGACCATGTAGAACGCTTGTTCTGGCAGGTGGTCGTAGTCACCTTTGAGGATGCCGCTGAAGCCAGCGATGGTGTCTTTGAGGGACACGTACTTGCCTGGCGAGCCGGTGAAGACTTCGGCCACGAAGAACGGCTGCGACAGGAAGCGCTGGATCTTACGAGCGCGGGCTACCAGTTGCTTGTCGCTTTCGGACAGTTCGTCCATACCCAGGATCGCGATGATGTCCTTCAGCTCTTTGTAGCGCTGCAGAACATACTGAACGCCACGCGCGGTGTCGTAGTGCTCGTTGC
>NZ_DJTF01000197.1:0-2815 GCF_002438125.1 Pseudomonas sp. UBA6315 | reverse complement strand
GCAGGTAGGGGTTTTGTCTTTGGCGTGCAGAAAATCTGGCCTCCCGGCGCTTTGCCCGGGTGCCCTTTTCCTATGCAAGCCCACGACCCATAGCTATCATGCCAGCCTTATTCCAAGTCGAGACTGGCATGCTGAAGTTGTTGAATCTCCTCAAGGATGGCCGGTTCCATTCCGGTGAAGCCTTGGGGGCAGCCCTCGGTGTAAGTCGCAGCGCCGTCTGGAAGCAGCTGCAGCACCTGGAGAGTGAGCTGAACCTCACCATTCACAAGGTTCGCGGGCGCGGTTACCAGCTCGCGGCTCCCCTGGCGCTGCTCGATGCGCAGGCCATTGCCGAGTGCGCCGAGGGCGAGCAGTGGCCCGTTTTCATCCATGACAGCATCGATTCGACCAATGCGGAGGGCTTGAGGCTCGCGGGCCTTGGTCAGGTCGCGCCATTCCTGGTGCTGGCAGAGCGTCAGAGCGCCGGGCGCGGTCGCCGCGGTCGTCAGTGGGTAAGTCCTTTTGGTGAAAACCTCTATTACAGCCTTGTCTTGCGGGTCGACGGCGGCATGCGCCAGCTCGAGGGTTTGAGCCTGGTAGTGGGCTTGGCGGTCATGCGAACGCTGCAGGCTTTCGGCGTGAAGGAAGTCGGGCTTAAATGGCCCAATGATGTACTTGTGCGCGGGCGCAAGATAACCGGCATCCTCCTGGAGCTGGTCGGCGACCCGGCTGATGTCTGCCATGTTGTGCTGGGTATCGGCATCAATGTGAACATGCAGACCAATGACCAGGTTGACCAGGCGTGGACCTCGATGCGCCGGGAAACGGGCGCAGCGATTGATCGCAACCGCTTGGTGGCACTGCTCAGCCAGCAGCTGCAGCATGAATTGGCGCGCCATCGCCGCTATGGTTTCGCTGCTTTCCAGGAAGAATGGGAGCAGGCGCATCTCTGGCAGGGCTGTAACGTATCGCTCATCGCTGGCAGCACTCATATAGAGGGTGTGGTGCTGGGGGTGGACGGGCAGGGCGGCTTGCGTCTGGAAGTCGACGGTGTTGAAAAGAGCTTCAGCGGTGGAGAGCTCAGTTTGAGGTTGCGAGATGATTCTTGAGCTCGATTGCGGTAACAGCTTCATCAAATGGCGCGTGATCCACACTGGCGACGCCACCATGGTGCGCGGCGGCATTGTCGATTCCGATCAATCGCTGATTGCCCAGGTGAGTGCCTTGGCCTCGGTGCGGCTATCCGCTTGCCGTATCGTCAGCGTGCGCAGCGAAGAAGAAACCGCGGCACTGTGCGCATTGATTGCACATGCCTTCAGTGTCACGGCGCGAGTTGCGCAGCCAGCTCAGTCGATGGCCGGCGTGCGCAACGGCTACGAAGACTATCAGCGCCTGGGCATGGACCGCTGGTTGGCCGCACTGGGTGCCTACCACCTGGCCAAAGGTGCTTGCCTGGTAATCGACCTGGGTACCGCGGCCAAGGCTGACTTCGTCTCTGCCGAGGGCGAGCACCTGGGTGGGTATATCTGCCCCGGCATGCCGCTGATGCGCAGCCAGTTGCGTACCCATACCCGACGCATCCGCTACGACGACGCCTCGGCTGAGCGGGCTCTGGCCAGTCTTGGCCCTGGGCGTTCTACGGTCGAGGCCGTGGAGCGTGGTTGCGTGCTGATGTTGCAGGGCTTTGCCTGCGCTCAGCTAGAGCAGGCGCGTGCGCTGTGGGGCGAAGCTTTCACCGTGTTCCTTACTGGCGGCGACGCGCCCCTGGTGCGTGATGCCATACCACAGGCGCGCGTGGTTCCCGACCTGGTATTCGTTGGCCTGGCAATGGCCTGTCCGCTGGACTGAGGTGCTTATGCGTTGGTTGTTTCTGCTGTTGCTGGTGCTCAATGCCTTCTATTACATCTGGCACCAACAGGAAGCCCCGCTGAAAGCCAAGGATGTCGCCCCGCTGTCGTTGTACAAAGGGAGTCAGCAGGAGATCCGTCTGTTGCGCGAAACCGGTGCTTTGGCGCCGGCTCAGCGCCGTGATGAATGCCTGGTCGTGGGTGGCCTGCCTGGTCGGGAGCAGCTCGATGCGCTTCGCCAGCGGCTATTGAGCCTGGATATCAGCGCTGCGCCTGTGGCGGGGCAGCTGCCAGGCGCCGAGGGTTTGTGGCTCAAGATAGCCCCTGATAGCGAGCGTTTGCTGGACCAAACCGTGCTCGCGACTCTTTCCAATGATTTCAAAGACTTAAAACATAAAATTATTTTCTGCCAGGGTATTGCAACTGGCGAATAGCTTGATAGAATGGCGCCCGCTTCACAGGGAACACCACTCAGGTGGCAGAACTGGAAGCGGTGTCAAAGCAGCTAAGTTTCAGATTTGATTGAAAAAATTTGAAAAAACGCTTGACACTAGGACGGCAGACAAATAGAATGCCGGCCACATCTGGAGGGATTCCCGAGCGGTCAAAGGGGACGGACTGTAAATCCGTTGCGAGAGCTTCGAAGGTTCGAATCCTTCTCCCTCCACCAGTTTTAGCGAGAGCTGCAAGCTCCGCGGGTATAGTTTAGTGGTAGAACCTCAGCCTTCCAAGCTGATGATGCGGGTTCGATTCCCGCTACCCGCTCCAAGTTTGCTGGTTTTTGCACAATGTGTTTCGCTCTTGTAGCTCAGTTGGTAGAGCACACCCTTGGTAAGGGTGAGGTCAGCGGTTCAAGTCCGCTCAAGAGCTCCATATAAACAAGGCAGATATGAAAATATCTGCCTTTGTTTTATCAGCGTTGTGACTATTTCTTCTGCGGAGGATTGTATCGATGGCTAAGGAAAAGTTTGATCGTTCCCTTCCCCACG
>NZ_DJTF01000057.1:0-18785 GCF_002438125.1 Pseudomonas sp. UBA6315 | reverse complement strand
AGGGCCGGTACTGGCAAAAGGATACCGCCGAACTACCGCTCCCGTGTAGCACCACTCGGCCGTCGGGGCGTGTGATGCCGCCAGCGCAGCAGCCCAGCCGCGAGGATCACCCCCACCAGCAGCGCAATCAGCCCATACAACTCGTCATAACCCAGCAACGGCTTCTCGATCCGCAGGTAACCCTGGTCCTTGAGCAGTTGCTTGAGCGCATCGTTGGCCTGGGCCAGGCTCACCTGGCGCAGCTTGCGCGCCGGGTCGGTAAAGCGCCCGTTGCTGTAGTCGTTCAGCGCGCCCCAGTAGTAGTCGGCCAGCGCACTGTTGCCCTGGCTGCTCCAACTTTCCTTGGCCACGGCGGCATCCTTGATGCGGGCGAAGGTCTCCGGGTCGAGGCCTTGCTCGAGCAAGTGGTCGAACAGTTGCTGCATCACCTTGACCGCTGCGTCGATGTCGTCGCGTTCGAGGTCGGCATTGAAACTGAGCATGCCGCTGTCGCCAAAGCTCTCGCGCTGCACCGAGGGGCCATAGGAAAGGCCGTTGCGCAGCCGCAGCTGGTCGTACAGCGCCCAGTCCAGGTAGCGCGAGAGCAGGTCGAGGGTCTGCTGGTGGTCGTTGTCCAGCACCGGCTCGATGAACAGCCAATGCAGCTTGGCGCTGTCGCCCAGCACGCCGCGGCTCAGGTCGCGGCGTTGTTCGGCCTGCTGGCTGATGCTTTCGAGGTTGCGCCGCTCTTCAGGCTCGGTGGCCGGCAGTTCGCCATAGGTGCGCTCCAGGTAGGCCGGCAGCAGGCGGTCGAGGCCGCCGACCATGATCAGGGTCATGTTGTTGGCGGCATACCAGCGGTCACGCAGGGCCTGCACCTGCTCCAGGGTCATGTCGTCGAGGTTGGAGCGCTCGGGGCATTTCAGGCCCAGCTCGGTGGCCAGCTGGTCGCTGGCGGGGTGGCCGATGTCCTGGCGGTCGAGCCAGCGTTGCAGGTGGCCGTAGTGGCCGCCATCCTCGCGCTCGATGATGCGCTTGGCGGTGGCCAGGCTCTTGGCGTCGATGCGGGTATCGCGAAGCACCGCCAGCAGCAGGTCGAGGACCTTGCGCTGGTTGCGCGCCGGCGCTTCGATGACGAAGGTGGTGTCGGCGCTGCTGGTGTAGGCGTTCCACTCCCCGCCCAGCGACTGCAGGCGCTCTTCGAGGCCGCCTTCGCCGGTTTCGTCGATGCCGCTGAACAGCAGGTGTTCGAGCAGGTGCGGCAGTTCTTTTTGCTCGCAGTCGAAGTCGTCCAGGCCAACCCCAACCACCAGGCGGATGGCGACATGGTCGCGCTCGTAGCCGGACTTGAGGATCACCTGCAGGCCGTTGGGCAACAGGTAGCCCTCGACCCGCGAACGATCGAGGGCAAGCGTGGGCAGGCTGCAGATCAGCAGGCAAACGAACATCAGGCAACGCATGGGCGAGCGTGTGTCTCCGGGTAGGCAGGGTCAGGACAGGCGGGCTTCGTCCGGTACCGCGTCGAGCATCAGCCCGCCGGTGTCCGAGCCACCCAGTACCACATAGGCACTGCTGCAGAACAAAGAGTTCAACCGCTTCATGTCGGCGATCAGCTCCAAGTGTAGCGAACTGGTCTCGATACTTTGCACCACCTTGCGTTGCAGGCGGCTGACATGGGCGTGCGCCAGGCGCCGCTCCTGGGCGCGGAAGCGGCGTTTTTCGCGCAACAGCAGCTGCGCGCTCTCGGGGTCGGCGCTGAGGAACACCGACAGGCCCAGGCGCAGGTTGGCCAGCAATTGCTCCTGCAGGCCGGTGAGTTCCTCCAGGCCGACCTGGGAAAACTCCCGGCGCTGGCTGGTCTTCTGCTGCTGCACCTTGCGCAGCATGCGCTCGATCAGGTCGCAGGCGAGCTTGAGGTTGATCGCCAGCTCGATGATCTCGGCCCAGCGCCGGTTGTCCTGGTCGCTGAGGTCTTCCCGGGGCATCTGCGCCAGGTACAGCTTGATCGCGCTGTACAAAGCCTCGCCGTCCTCGCCCAGGGCGCGTACCTGCTGCGGCATGGCGGTCTGGGTGCCGCGCAGGGCGCCGAGCATGGCTTCGAGCAGGCTGTCGACGATATCGCCCAGGCGCAGCGTTTCGCGCGCCGCGTTGGCCAGGGCCAGGCTCGGGGTGGTGAGCGCCGAGGCATCAAGGTGGCGCGGGCGCACCTGGCCGTTGCCGACTTCGCGCTCGGGCAGCAGGCGGTTGCACAGGCGGCCCATGGGGTTGACCGTGGGCAGCATGATCAGGCAGCGCAAGGTGTTGTAGAGCAGGTGGAAGCCGATCACCAGCTCCTGCGGGCTGAAGCTCAGCGAATCCATCCACTCCACCAGCGGGTGCAGCACCGGGATGATCAAAAGCAGCCCGATCAGCTTGTACAGCAGGCTGCCCAGGGCCACGCGGCGGCCGGCGGCGTTCTGCATGCTGGTGCTGAGAAATGCCAGCAGGCCGCTGCCGATGTTGGCGCCGACCACCAGGCCGATGGCCACCGGCAGGCTGATCACCTCGGCGCCGGCCAGGGTTGCGGTCAGCAGCACTGCGGCAAGGCTTGAGTAGGAAATCATGGCGAACAGCGCGCCGACCAAGGCATCGAGCAGGATGTCGCCGGTCAGCGAGGCGAACAGCACTTTCACGCCCTGGGCATGGGTGATGGGCGCGGCGGCCTGCACGATCAGCTGCAGGGCCAGGATGATCAGGCCCAGGCCGATGGCCACCCGGCCCAGCTGGCCGGCACGCGTCTGCTTGCGCGAGAGGAAGAAGATCACGCCAAGGAACACCAGCAGCGGCGACAGCCACGACAAGTCCAGGGTGAGCACCCGCGCCATCAGCGCGGTACCCACGTCGGCGCCGAGCATGATCGCCAGGGCCGGGGTCATGGCCATCAGGCCCTGGCCGACGAAGGAGGTCACCAGCATCGCGGTGGCGTTGCTGCTTTGCACCACGGCCGTGACCACGATGCCGGCGATGAACGCCAGTGGCCGCCGGTTCATGTTCTGGCCGAGCACCCGGCGCAGGTTGGAGCCGAACACCCGCAGGATGCCGGTACGCACGATATGAGTGCCCCACACCAGCAAAGCCACGGCGGAGAGCAGGTTGAGCAGGGTCAGCATGGTCGAGCCCCCCTTTTTTATCCGGGCTCCAGAAGCGGAGCCAAATGGGTGAAGCCGTGAGCCTGGCCCGGGGGTGGGCGTTTTTATCCAGTGCTCACTCAAGCTTTAGTTGTTTTGCGGACCTCGCGCCAGCTTGGCACGCTCTGCAGCTATTTGAAATATTTCCGTCATGAAGCTTGTGATGAAAACCCGGGCATGAAAAAAGGCCCCGAAGGGCCTTTTTCTGCAGCGCTTCCAGGGCTTATTGACCTGGAATGTCCTTGCGCAGTTTCACCGGGTCGTGATCCTTGCCCGCCTTGCGCGCCATGGCCGTGCGCATCTTGATGTTGATTGCCTCCACCGCCAGCGAGAACGCCATGGCGAAGTACACGTAGCCCTTGGGCACATGCACGTCGAAAGCTTCGGCGATCAGCACGGTGCCGACGACGATCAGGAACGACAGCGCGAGCATCTTCAGCGATGGGTGCTTGTCGATGAAATTGCTGATGGCGCCGGCGCACAGCATCATCACCAGCACCGCCACGACGATCGCGGCAATCATCACCGGCACGTGCGAAACCATGCCCACCGCGGTGATCACCGAGTCCAGCGAGAACACGATGTCGATGATGGCGATCTGGATGATGGTGTAGAAGAACTTGCCGCCCGCACCCTTGGGCGCATCGCTGCTTTCGTCCTCGCCTTCCAGGCCGTGGTAGATCTCCTGGGAGCTTTTCCACAGCAGGAACAGGCCGCCGAAGAACAGGATCAGGTCACGCCCGGAAATGCCCTGGCCGAAGACCACGAACAGGTCGGCGGTCAGGCGCATGACCCAGGTGATGGACAGCAGCAGCATGATGCGGGTGACCATCGCCAGCGCCAGGCCGAAGATCCGCGTGCGCGGCTGCATGTGCTTGGGCATGCGGCTGACCAGGATCGAGATCATGATGATGTTGTCGATACCGAGAACGATCTCAAGCGCTGTAAGGGTAAAAAAGGCAACCCAGATTTCCGGGCTGGTCAGCCATTCCATGTGTACTTCCTTCGAACGGTAATGGCGAAACGCCCAGGAACGGGCGTTTCGCGTTGGGGTGGTGCGTACTTGATTAAAGACTACTGAACAGCGGGAAAATGCCCATCATCAGCGCGGCGGCCATTATGCACAGGCAGACCAGCACTGCCCACTTGAGGGTGAAGCGCTGGTGGTCGCCGAATTCGATACCGGCCAGGGCTACCAGCAGGTAGGTGGAGGGTACCAGCGGGCTCAGCAGGTGTACCGGTTGCCCGACGATCGACGCGCGAGCCATTTCCACCGGGCTGATGCCGTAGTGGCTGGCCGCTTCCGACAGCACCGGCAGCACGCCGTAGTAGAACGCATCGTTGGACATGAAGAAGGTGAACGGCATGCTCACGATCGCGGTAATCACCGCCAGGTAAGGGCCCAGCGCTTCCGGGATGACTGCCAGCAGGCTCTTGGACATGGCCTCGACCATGCCGGTACCCGACAGGATGCCGGTGAAGATGCCGGCCGCAAAGATCAGCCCGGTCACGGCCAGCACGCTGCCGGCATGGGCGGCGATGCGGTCTTTCTGCTGCTGCAGGCAGGGGTAGTTGACGATCATGGCGATACTGAAGGCGATCATGAACAGCACTGGCAGCGGCAGCAGGCCGGCGATCAGCGCAACCATCAGCACCGCGGTCAGTGTGCCGTTGAACCACAGCAGCTTGGGCCGGCGCGCTTCGGGGAACTGCGAGACGCTGATTTCACTGTGGTCGATGTCGTCGGTGGGCAGGTGCAGCTCGCCCAGGCGGGCGCGCTCGCGCTTGCCGTACAGGTAGGCGATGGCCAGGATCGCGACGACGCCGAACAGCATGGCCGGGATCATCGGCACGAAGATGTCCGACGGGTCCACGTGCAGGGCGCTGGCGGCGCGGGCGGTCGGGCCGCCCCAGGGGGTCATGTTCATCACCCCGCCGGCCAGGATGATCAGGCCGGCCATGATCCGCGGGCTCATGCCCAGGCGGCTGTACAGCGGCAGCATGGCGGCGCAGCAGATCATGTAGGTGGTGGCGCCATCGCCGTCGAGCGACACCACCAGGGCCAGCACGGCGGTGCCGACCGAGACTTTCAGCGGGTCACCCTTGACCAGCTTGAGAATCTTGCGCACGGCCGGGTCGAACAGGCCGGAGTCGATCATCAGGGCGAAATACAAAATGGCGAACATCAGCATCACGCCGGTGGGCGCGAGCTTGCTGATGCCTTCGAGCATCATCGGGCCGATCTTGGCGGAAAAACCACCGAACAGGGCGAACAGGATCGGTACCAGGATCAGCGCGATCAAGGCCGACAGGCGCTTGGTCATGATCAGGTACATGAAGGTGATGACCATGGCAAAGCCGAGGAAGGTCAGCATGGCAGTACTCCAGGCGTGGCGCGGCGAAAGAAAAGACTGTTCGGGCGGATCAGCGCGAGGGGCGCTGCGCAGGGAGCACGCGGAGGGAGGCTGCGAAAAGGCGGGCACAGAAGAACATCGGAATCACCATTGTTGTTGTTGATTGGGCCGGGCGCGGAAAAATCCGGGTGCCCTGGCTGACCGGTCTGCTGCCGGTGGTGGCGGCTATCCTAGGGGGACAAGCTTTCAGCCAGCTTTCGCCGCAAAAAGGGCGACAGGAGGTAGTGATGCCGGATGTAACCGAGGGAGGCTGCCATTGCGGCGCCTTGCGCTATCGGCTTCAGGGCGAGTTGACGGACATCGCCCATTGCCATTGTTCGATCTGCCGGCGGGTCAGTGGAGGGCTGCTGGTGACCTGGCTCACCCTGCCTCGCTCGGGGTTTCGCTGGATGGCTGGGCGGCCGCAATGCTATGTGGCGCCGGCCAGCTGCAAACGCTATTTCTGCGGCGAATGCGGGGCGCATGTGGCGTTGGTGACCGAGCACAGCCCGGGCAGCATCGATGTGACGGTGGGGACGCTGGATCATCCTGAGCAGGTGCGGGCTGCGCGGCATATCTGGACCAGCAGCCGGTTGCCCTGGGTGCATCTGGATGAGCAGTTGCCGGGAGAGGCCGAGGAGCAGCTGTAAGCCTTGTGGTGTGCTCTCGGGCCCCATCGCCGGCAAGCCGGCTCCCACGATCAAGGCACCTGTGGGAGCTGGCTTGCCAGCGATGGGGCCAGAACAGGTACTACGGCAGCTCCAGGCCTCCAGCGGCCTTGTGCAGTGCCCGCAGGTGCTCGCCGACCATCTTCACATTGGCCTCGACGGCAGCGATTTCCTTGGCCCGCGAAGGCTCCAGCAGCGCCCTCACCTCCTTGTCCAGGTCGGTGCTCAGCCTCAGCAACTGCGCCTGGCGCTCGCTGCTGACCTTCTCCAGGTGCTTGCGCTCATCCGGCTGCGGCAGCCCATAGCCGCCAGCATCGAGCAACTCTGCCGGGCGGCTGAGGAAGCCGCTGTTGGCGAGCATCTGCTGCAGGGTGTCGTTGGCCTTGCCGAGGGTGCCGTCCTTGAGCGCGGCGGCATTCAGGTAACGCTGCTTCACCTCGTCCTGGGCCAGCAGCAACTGCCTGCGCAGGCTCGCCTGCTCCAGCAGCAGCAACGCCGCGCTGGTGCGCAGGTTGGCCTGGGCGAACCAGCTGCGGCGCTGTTCGGCGCCCTGCTCCAGCCAGTCCTCGACCTTGTCCTGCTTGATCGGCAGCTGCTGCTTGAGCACCTCGAACATCGCCTGGTAACGGTCACGGTAGGAGTCGAAGCGATAGCCCAGGCGCAAGGCCTCGCGCGGGTTGTCGAGCACGCTGGTGTCGGCCAGCCCCCTGGCCTTGAGCACCTCGAGCAGGCCATTGGGCATGATGCTGTCGAGGTCGTTCAGGCGCGGGTTGCCGGTGCCGCTGCGCAACAGCTTCAACGACTCCACCGCGCAGTTGTTGGACAGGAAGTAGTAGTTGCCGTCGTAGCTCCAGTGCATCTCAGCGGCCTGGCGCACCAGGTTCTCGATCTCGCGGCGGTCGAGTTTCAACGGAACCGAAGCGAGGCTGCGCAGTTCGGTCTTGGTGTATTCGTCGATGACCTGGTTGAGGGGCAGCACGAACAACCGCGACGGGTAGGAGCCGACCAGGCCGTCCCAGCTGGAGAGCTGCACATCGTTGACGAAGGCGCGGTACGACAGCACCAGGTGCTGGTCGAGGTCCAGGCGGCAGTCCGGCCCACGTGGCCGGCCGGGCTTGCAGATCACCAGGCGCAGCATGCTGTGGCCCCAGCGGCTGACCCAGTTCTGGTTGGCCTCGGCCAGCAGGTAGTCCACTTCATAGACCCGCTCGGGGTCGATCTCGCCCAGCGGCTGGCGGGCGAAATCACTGCCGGCGTTGAGAAATGGCAGGCCCTTGGCGCAGCTTTCTTGTGCGGGCGCCCAGCCGAAGTGGTCGCGCAGGTACTGGTTCAGGGCCGGGCGTCGGCAGCCGTAGCTCGGGTCGAGGAGGAAATACTCCATGTTGACCGCGATGAATTCCTTGGGGCTGCTCAGCTCGTAGCTGTCGGGGCTGCGCACGAACTGGCCATTGTGCTGCTCGCGCTCGCCGCGGCGGCCGACGTATTGCTGCCATCCGGCCAGGTCGAGCAGGCGTGGGTCATCGCTGAGGGTGAAGCGCCGCTCGGCCTGGCCGCGGCAGTCTTCCGGCAGGCCGACCCTGCCCAGGGTGCCCTGCTGGCGCATGCAGCGGGTGATCTTCGAGCGTTCGGCGCCGGGCCACAGCCGTGCGCGGTCGTAGATGTGGGTGAGTTCGTGCAGCACGGTGGCCAGCAGTTCCTGGCGGACGGTGCCGTGGGGGCGGCCGGTGGCCTGCGTCGCTGCGCTGCCGTCAGCCAGGCTCGGCAGCAGGCGGCGGTTGAGCTCAAGGGTCGAGACCAGCGACGCCTGGCCATAGGCGTCGGCGGGCATCTTGTCGGTCCAGCTGACCTGGATGCGCCGGTCCAGCTGCTGCTTGAAACGCGGCGGCAGCTTGCTCATGGCCTCGTCGAGCAGGGCCTGGGAGGCTTGCACCTGTCGTGGGTCGAGGCCGGACGCCTGCAGATCGAGCTGCAGGTCGGCCAGGGCGGGCGTGCCCAGCAGCGTGAGCACGCAGCCGAGCAGCCAGGCACGCACGCGGGTCACAGCGCCAGGATGGCTTCGGCCAGCACTTGGTCGCTGGCGCCACGCGCTTCAGGCACGCGCTCGCGCAGGGTGTCGAAGGCCGCCTCCAGTTGCGCGCCGCGGATATCGCCGTTGCTGGCGACGAAGCTGGCGGCATCGTCATGGGCTTCGCGCACCACTTTCGAATCGCGGATGGAGGTGGTGGTGTCGGACGTGAAATCGATCGAGCGACCAAAGGCACGCACGATGATGTTGCTGGTGGCCACCAAGGTCTGTGCATGGGCCAGGTCGGCCAGCAACAGCATGCCGAGGGAAGCGGCGATCAGCGGTTTACGCATGGAGCATCTCCGAAAAATACAGGGAGTCAGGTGTGGTCATTGGACGAGAATTGCTTGCGCCAGTTCAAGGTCGCCGACGGAGTGCCGGGCACAGTTGTGGCGCAGCGCATCGAGTGCCGCCTCCAGGCGCGCACCGCGGATCAGGCCATCGGTGGCCACGAATGCGGCGGCATCGTCGCGGGCTTGGCGAAGCAGCTTGCGGTCGAAGGGCGCGGTCGTCACCTGGCTGGTGACGTAGCCTGTGATGACCAGGCCTTGGGTAGTGGTGTCCATGGCATGGGCATTGCCCATGGCAACGGCGGCGAACAGCATCGGCAACAGATAACGCATGGGGCTACTTAACGACTGCGACTGGGCTGCTAAGGCTAAAACGAATGCGCCGGCCGCAGCCAGCGCATTCGTTTTACAGCCTGTTTATCAGATGACTTCAGATAACCAGGATGGCCTGGGCCAACTGTGCATCGCTGGCCTGCAGGGCCGGCAGCGTCGAGCGGATGTGCATGAAAGCGCTTTCCAGCTTGGCGCCGCGGATGGCGCCTTCGCTGCCGACGAAGCTGGCGGCGTCGTCGCGGGCGGCCTGGACGATCTTGTCGTCACGGAACGACGAGGTCAGGTCGGAAGTGGCGTCGGTGGATGCTGCAAAGGCGCGCACTACGGCATCGGTGGTGACGACGAAGCTGCTGGCGTGGGCGGTGCCGGCCAGGCCGAGCAACAGGGCGGCGCCGATCAGGTGTTTGCGGGACATGGTCGTGGACTCCTGGAAAAGGGTCGAGTGAATCTGCTTATCGGACGTTCACACGGTTCGTCACGGTACAGGGACAACTGGTTTTCACCAGACTGTTTAAGCCAAGCGTATCACGCGGCAGTACGTGCGGAGGTCGGCGAACGACGCTCAAAGCGACTGTATTGGTAGTTTGAGAATTTTCTAAAACTGTACCTATATAGATTCCCGGCGCTCTAACTCGGGGGCCGGGCAATAAAAAACCCGTTGCAGCGTCCTGCAACGGGTTTGGAATTTCGCGGTGCCAGCCGAAGCCGGCGAACCGGAGCTTAGCGCCAGAACGGCTTGCTGAGCTCTTCGTAGCGCTGCGACTCGCTGATACCGGCGTCGGCCAGCAGGCGGGAGTCCAGGCGAGCCAGTTGGCGGCGGCTGGCCATGCGGCGCTGCCACAGGAGCAGGGTCGACAGGGCGCGCAGCGGCAGCGAGGCGTTGGATTGCTGGGCGTTGCTTTCAAAAACCAGACCGGAACTGAGGGTACGTTCCATGATGCTTCATCCTTCCGCTTGTGGCGGGATTAGGTAGTGATTTAACTGGTGCCCATGATCCTCCTCTGTTGTCCATAACAGTAGATACAGTTCATGTGAAAGACGATGGCTCAGTTAACTGTGTAACCCTACTGTTGCACTCGAAATTGGCGCAACTGTACTGGTCTGCACTGTTGTAGTGCATTTTTTGGGGGTGAGGGGATTTTTCGAGGAGGAGACTGGGATTGATACCAGTACAGTAGAACAGTTTTTTCTGGTGGAAGCTCATCGCCGGCAAGCCGGCTCCCACAGGTACAGCTTTGTCCTTGTGGGAGCCGGCTTGCCGGCGAAAAGTACTGCGTGGATCAGCTAGCCAGCATGCGGCCGCTTTCTTCCAGATTTTCGTGCCAGCTCAACGCCTCGCGCAGGATGTGCGGGGTGTGGCCGCCACGTTGGCAGGCGCGCTCGAAGTAGTCGTTCAGCGCTGCGCGGTAGTCTGGGTGCACGCAGTTGTCGATGATCGCCCGGGCCCGCTCGCGAGGCGCCAGGCCACGCAGGTCGGCCAGGCCTTGCTCGGTGACGAGGATGTCCACGTCGTGCTCGGTGTGGTCGACGTGGCTGACCATCGGCACCACGCTGGAAATCGCGCCACCCTTGGCGATCGATTTGGTGACGAACACCGCCAGGTGAGCGTTGCGAGCGAAGTCGCCGGAGCCGCCGATGCCATTCATCATCCGGGTGCCGCACACGTGCGTGGAGTTGACGTTACCGTAGATGTCGAACTCCAGCGCCGTGTTGATACCGATGATGCCCAGGCGGCGTACCACTTCAGGGTGGTTGGAGATTTCCTGCGGGCGCAGTACCAGCTTGTCCTTGTAGCGCTCGAGGTTGCCGAACACGTCCGCATTGCGGCGGCTCGACAGGGTGATCGAGCTGCCCGAGGCGAAGCTCAGCTTGCCGGCGTCGATCAGGTCGAAGGTCGAATCCTGCAGCACTTCGGAGTACATGGTCAGGTCTTCGAACGGCGACTCGATCAGGCCGCACATCACCGCGTTGGCAATGCTGCCGATACCGGCTTGCAGCGGGCCGAGCTTGTTGGTCATGCGGCCAGCCTGCACTTCGTTCTTGAGGAAGTTGATCAGGTGGTCGGCGATACCCTGGGTTTCGTCGTCCGGCGGCAGTACGGTGGACGGCGAGTCAGGCTGGTCGCTGATGACGATACCGACGATCTTGGCCGGGTCGATCGGGATGGCGGTGCTGCCGATGCGGTCATCGACTTTTACCAACGGGATCGGCGTGCGGGTCGGGCGGTAGGTCGGGATATAGATGTCGTGCAGGCCTTCGAGGTTGGCGTTGTGCGACAGGTTGATCTCGACGATCACTTGCTTGGCGAAGATCGCGAAGCTGGCCGAGTTGCCCACCGAGGTGGTCGGCACGATGTGGCCTTGTTCGGTGATGGCCACGGCTTCGATGACCGCTATGTCCGGCAGCTTGAGCTGCTGGTTGCGCAGTTGCTCGACGGTTTCCGACAGGTGCTGGTCGATGAACATGACCTGGCCGTCGTTGATGGCCTTGCGCAGGGTGCTGTCGACCTGGAACGGCATGCGACGTGCCAGCACGCCGGCTTCGGTCAGCTGCTTGTCGAGGTCGTTGCCCAGGCTGGCGCCGGTCATCAGGCTGATTTTCAACGGCGACAGCTTGGCGCGTTCGGCCAGGGCGTGGGGCACAGCCTTGGCTTCGCCGGCGCGGGTGAAACCGCTCATGCCGACGGTCATGCCGTCCTCGATCAGGCCAGCGGCATCAGCCGCACTCATTACCTTGCTGTGCAGGGAGGACAAGCGGATACGATCACGGTACATGGATTGTTATCTCGGGCTACAGAGGCTACTGCAGCGCAGTCTAGAGATTTCGCCCGTCGCCGTCCCACGACCATGGTCGTATGAGAAGCCTGGAAATAGAGCCGTTGATCTGGATCAGTGAAATGAAAAACCCCGGGGAATATCCGCCGGGGTTTTCATATCCGCAACGTTCGATCGCAACCTACTCGACCGCTTTGACCATATCCTCGATGACCTTCTTCGCGTCACCGAACACCATCATGGTCTTGTCCAGGTAGAACAGTTCGTTGTCCAGGCCGGCATAGCCGCTGGCCATGGAGCGCTTGTTGACGATGATGGTCTTGGCCTTGAACGCCTCCAGGATCGGCATGCCGGCGATCGGCGACTTCGGATCGTTCTTCGCCGCGGGGTTGACCACGTCGTTGGCGCCCAGCACCAGGACCACGTCGGCCTGGCCGAACTCGGCGTTGATGTCCTCCATCTCGAACACCTGGTCATACGGCACTTCGGCCTCGGCCAGCAGCACGTTCATGTGCCCGGGCATGCGCCCCGCCACCGGGTGGATCGCGTACTTCACGGTCACGCCGTTGTGGGTCAGCTTCTCGGTCAGTTCCTTGAGCGCGTGCTGGGCGCGGGCCACCGCCAGGCCGTAGCCCGGCACGATGATCACGCTGTCGGCGTTGCTGAGCAGGAAGGTGGCGTCGTCGGCCGAGCCGGATTTCACCGGGCGCTGCTCCTTGGCGCCTTGCGCCGCGCCGGTATCGGTATCGCCACCGAAGCCGCCGAGGATGACGTTGAAGAACGAGCGGTTCATCGCCTTGCACATGATGTACGAGAGGATCGCACCGCTGGAGCCCACCAGGGAGCCTGCGATGATCAGCATCGAGTTGTTCAGCGAGAAGCCGATACCGGCTGCCGCCCAGCCCGAATAGCTGTTGAGCATCGACACCACCACCGGCATGTCGGCGCCACCGATCGGAATAATGATCAGCACGCCCATGACGAAGGCCAGGATCAGCATCAGGGTGAAGGCGCTGTAGTGGCCGGTGAAGGTGAACAGCAGGCCCAGGGCGATGGTGGTCAGGCCGAGGATCAGGTTCAGCTTGTGCTGGCCGGCAAACTGTACCGGTGCGCCCTGGAACAGGCGGAACTTGTACTTGCCCGACAGCTTGCCGAAGGCGATCACCGAACCGGAGAAGGTGATGGCACCGATGGCCGCGCCAAGGAACAGTTCCAGGCGGTTGCCGGTGGGGATCGGGTCGCTGATGGCGGCGACGATGCCCATCGATTGCGGTTCGAGCACGGCGGCGATGGCGATGAACACCGCGGCCAGGCCGATCATGCTGTGCATGAAGGCGACCAGCTCGGGCATCTTGGTCATCTCGACGCGCTTGGCCATGATCGAGCCAGCCGTACCGCCAACCAGCAGGCCGACGATGACGTAGCCGATGCCGGCGGTTGCCAGTTCGGCGCCGAGCTTATAAATGAGGCCCACCGTGGTGAGGATGGCCAGCCCCATGCCGATCATGCCGAACAGGTTGCCGCGCCGCGAGGTGGTCGGGTGCGACAGGCCCTTGAGCGCCTGGATGAAGCACACCGAGGCGACGAGGTAGAGGAGCGTTACCAGATTCATGCTCATGCTTACTTCTGCGCCTCGTTCTTGGTTTTCTTCTTGAACATCTCAAGCATGCGACGGGTGACCAAAAAGCCACCGAACACGTTGACCGCGGCCAGGGCCACCGCCAGGGTGCCCATCAGTTTGCCGGCCGGGGTCACGGTCAGGGCGGCAGCCAGCATGGCGCCGACGATGACGATCGCCGAGATGGCATTGGTGACCGCCATCAGCGGAGTGTGCAGCGCCGGGGTGACGTTCCAGACCACGTGGTAGCCCACATAGATGGCCAGCACGAAGATGATCAGGTTGTAGATGCCGTGGGAAATCAGCATGTCTTCCATTGTCGTGCTCCTTAGCCGTTCTTGCGCACGACCTGGCCGTCGCGGCACATCAGGCACGCGGCGACGATGTCGTCTTCGAGGTTGATGACCAGTGCGCCGTCCTTGTCGAACAGCAGCTTCATGAAGTCCAGCAGGTTGCGCGCATACAGCGCCGACGCATCGGCGCCGACCTGGGCCGGCAGGTTGGTCGGGCCGACGATGGTCACGCCGTTCTCCAATACCACCTGGTCGGCGACCGTCAGTGGGCAGTTGCCACCTTGGGCGGCGGCCAGGTCGATGACCACCGAGCCGGGCTTCATCTGCGCCACGGTTTCGGCGCTGAGCAGCGTCGGCGCCTTGCGCCCCGGAATCAACGCGGTGGTGATGACGATGTCGGCCTGCTTGGCGCGCTCGTGCACGGCCTGGGCCTGGCGTTGCATCCAGCTGGCGGGCATCGGCCGGGCATAGCCGCCGACCCCTTCGGCGCACTCGCGTTCTTCATCGGTTTCGTAAGGCACGTCGATGAACTTGGCGCCGAGCGATTCGATCTGCTCCTTCACCGCCGGGCGCACGTCCGAGGCTTCGATCACCGCACCCAGGCGCTTGGCCGTGGCGATGGCCTGAAGGCCCGCAACCCCAGCGCCGAGGATCAGCACCCGGGCGGCCTTCACGGTGCCGGCGGCGGTCATCAGCATGGGCATGAAGCGCGGGTAGTGATGGGCTGCCAGCAACACGGCCTTGTAGCCGGCGATGTTGGCCTGCGACGACAGCACGTCCAGGCTCTGGGCCCGGGAGGTGCGTGGCGCGGCTTCCAGGGCGAAGGCGGTGATGCCGCGCTCGGCCATCTTGCCGATCAGCTCGCTATTGAAGGGGTTGAGCATGCCGACCAGAAGGCTGCCGCCGTTGATCTGGGCCAGCTCCTGGTCGTTGGGTGCGACCACCTTAAGAACCAGCTGGGCGCCGAAGGCATCGGCAGCGCTCCCCAGGGAAGCGCCTACGGCCTCATAGGCACTGTCCGGAATGCTGGCGTTGAGCCCTGCCCCCCGTTGGACGGTGACCTGATGGCCCTGGCCAATCAGTTTCTTGAGGGTTTCTGGGGTCGCAGCGACCCTTGTCTCACCGGTCTGCGTCTCGAGAGGAACACCAATGTGCACGACTATTTCTCCTGCGGTGACCTTTATTGTCTTTATAAGAGCCCGCGCACTTCGGGTGGTGCGCAGGGTTGGCTGTTAGGCGCCAAGCCCGCCGAATCCTGGGCGGGCCGAGCATTTTGCAGACGAACCCAGGGCCCTACAACCGGTTCTGGAGCGAAACGAAGTTAAAACTACAAGTCACCCTGTGACCGTATGTCGCAACGATCTGGTCGCAGCCCGTCAAGCATGGGCTCTTGGCAGATTAGGGGATTTTTTGAAATTTTTTGCGTTGATTTCGCGGATGGGCTCGCGAGTGTCGTAAAACCCTCTGAAAGCCGCGTGTTTGGCGGCTTTGGCGGGGTTTTTCGATTCACCTGAACAGTTTGTCTGTATGCGACAAAAACGTATATCTGTAGGTGTTTAAAATAATTGACTACAGCAGTCGGGAAGGCGTTTCAGCTTGGCGCGACGCGATGTACTGCTGTGCCTGTACTGCCAGCCAGTCCCGGAAGGCGCGCAGGGAGGCGGATTCGACCTTGCGCTCGGGAATCATCAGATAGTAGGCCTTGTCGCTGGACAGCACGTGCCTGTTAGCGACCACCAGCCTGCCCTCCTCCAGTTCGCGCTGGATCAGGAACGGAGGAATCAGCGCCACGCCCATCTCGTGCATCGCGGCCTGGGCGAGCATGGAGAATAGTTCATAGCGCGGCCCTGTCATGTCGCCTGGCACATTCAGGCCCTGGCCGTTGAACCACTGGCGCCAGGCGTAGGGGCGTGTGGTCTGTTGCAACAGCGGCAGGCTGGCGATGCGCTTGGCATCGAGCAGGCCCTCCCCGTCCAGCAACGCCGGGCTGCAGACCGGCAGTGGGTTCTCGCCCATCAACCATTGGGACTGGGTGCCGGACCAGTCGGCATCGCCGTAATAGATAGCCGCATCGAACGGCGTGTCGGCGAACAGGAAGGGCCGGGTGCGGTTGGTCAGGTTGACGGTGACTTCCGGGTGGCGCTGCTGGAAGTCCTTGAGCCGTGGCAGCAGCCATTGCGTGCCGAAGGTGGGCACCACGGCCAGTTCGATCACGTTGGCGCCCTGCTGGCGCATCACCGACAGGGTGTCGCGCTCTACGGCATCGAGTTGCGTCGCGACCTGGCGGCTGTAGGACAGCCCGGCCTCGGTCAGTTTCACCCCGCGCCGTGAGCGGCGGAACAGTTCCACATTGAGGAAGTCTTCCAGGCCGCCAATCTGCCGACAGACGGCGCCCTGGGTCAGTGCCAGTTCCTGGGCGGCCTTGGTGAAGCTCTCGTGGCGGGCGGCTGCCTCGAAGCAGACCAGGGCGGTAGTGCTGGGGATCTTGCGGCGCATGTACGTCTACCTCACTTGTGGGGTTCGCCAATGCTGGGTTCTTGTTGTTTTCGAAGTGACAAAATATCACTAATGCGTGCGCATTCCTCGTTTGTCCAGGTGCCATAACAGGCCTAGGATCAATGGGCACAAGAACCTGCTCCCTATTACGAGGATTTCGCTCATGGCCGGTAAAGCAAGCTTCCACTGGATCGACCCGCTGCTGCTGGATCAGCAGCTCACTGAAGAAGAGCGCATGGTGCGTGACAGCGCTTATCAGTTCGCCCAGGACAAGCTGGCGCCGCGCGTGCTGGAGGCTTTCCGCCATGAGCAGACCGACCCTGCCATTTTCCGCGAAATGGGCGAAGTCGGCCTGTTGGGCGCGACCATCCCCGAGCAGTACGGCGGCAGCGGGCTGAACTACGTGTGCTACGGCCTGATCGCTCGCGAAGTGGAGCGTATCGATTCTGGCTACCGCTCGATGATGAGCGTGCAATCGTCGCTGGTGATGGTGCCGATCAACGAGTTCGGTACCGAGGCGCAGAAGCAGAAGTACCTGCCCAAGCTCGCCAGTGGCGAGTGGATCGGTTGCTTCGGCCTGACCGAGCCTAACCATGGCTCCGACCCAGGTTCGATGATTACCCGAGCCAAGAAGGTCGATGGCGGCTATCGCCTGAGCGGCAGCAAGATGTGGATCACCAACAGCCCGATCGCCGATGTGTTCGTGGTCTGGGCCAAGGATGATGCCGGCGATATCCGCGGCTTCGTCCTGGAAAAGGGCTGGCAGGGCCTCAGCGCCCCGGCCATTCATGGCAAGGTCGGCTTGCGCGCTTCGATCACCGGCGAAATCGTCATGGACAACGTGTTTGTCCCTGAAGAGAACATCTTCCCTGACGTGCGTGGCCTCAAAGGCCCGTTCACCTGCTTGAACTCGGCGCGCTATGGCATCTCCTGGGGCGCCCTGGGTGCGGCGGAAGCCTGCTGGCACACCGCGCGCCAGTACACCCTGGACCGCCAGCAGTTCGGCCGCCCGCTGGCAGCGAACCAATTGATCCAGAAGAAGCTGGCCGACATGCAGACCGAAATCACCCTGGGCCTGCAAGGCTGCCTGCGTTTGGGGCGCATGAAGGATGAAGGCACTGCGGCCGTTGAAATCACCTCGATCATGAAGCGCAACTCCTGCGGCAAGGCCCTGGATATTGCGCGCATGGCCCGTGACATGCTGGGCGGCAACGGCATCTCCGACGAGTTCGGCGTGGCGCGCCACCTGGTCAACCTGGAAGTGGTCAATACTTATGAAGGTACCCATGACGTGCATGCGCTGATCCTGGGCCGTGCGCAGACTGGCATCCAGGCCTTCTACTAATAAGGAGACCGGCCATGGGTGCGCTCTCTCATCTGCGGGTGCTCGATCTCTCTCGTGTGCTGGCGGGGCCTTGGTCTGGCCAGATCCTGGCTGACCTGGGCGCTGATGTGATCAAGGTCGAGCGCCCTGGCAGTGGCGACGACACCCGTGCGTGGGGGCCGCCCTTCCTCAAGGATGCGCAAGGCGAGAATACCAGCGAGGCGGCCTACTACCTCTCGGCCAACCGCAACAAGCGCTCGGTGACCATCGACTTCACCCAGCCGGAAGGCCAGCGCCTGGTGCGCGAGCTGGCGGCCAGGTCGGATATCGTCATCGAGAACTTCAAGGTGGGCGGGCTGGCGGCCTACGGGCTGGACTACCAGAGCCTGAAGGCGGTGAACCCCAAGCTTATCTATTGCTCCATCACCGGCTTTGGGCAGACGGGCCCCTATGCCAAACGAGCGGGCTATGACTTCATGATCCAGGGGCTGGGCGGGCTGATGAGCCTGACCGGGCGCCCGGATGGTGAAGAAGGTGCGGGGCCGGTAAAGGTCGGGGTGGCGCTGACCGACATCCTTACCGGGCTGTATTCGACCGTGGCGATCCTGGCTGCCCTCGCCCATCGTGACCGGGCCGGCGTTGGCCAACACATTGATATGGCGTTGCTCGACGTGCAGGTGGCGTGCCTGGCCAACCAGGCCATGAACTACCTCACCACGGGCAACCCGCCGCGGCGGCTTGGCAATGCGCACCCCAATATCGTCCCTTATCAGGACTTCCCGACGGCGGATGGTGATTTCATTCTCACCGTGGGTAACGATGGGCAGTTCCGCAAGTTTGCCGAAGTGGCTGGCCAGCCGCAGTGGGCGGACGACCCGCGCTTCGCGACCAACAAGCAGCGGGTAGCCAATCGCGCCGAGCTGATTCCTTTGATCCGCCAGGCTACGGTGTTCAAGACCACGGCTGAGTGGGTGCAGCAGCTGGAGGCTGCAGGGGTGCCCTGTGGGCCGATCAATGACCTGGCGCAGATGTTCCAGGACCCCCAGGTGGTGGCGCGCGGCTTGGCAGTGAACCTGCCGCATGCGTTGGCGGGCAGCGTGCCGCAGGTAGCCAGCCCGATTCGGCTGTCGGAAACGCCTGTGGAATATCGGCACGCGCCACCTTTGCTGGGTGAGCATACCGAGGTGGTGCTGGCCGATGTGCTGGGGCTGGATGCCGGTAGCTTGCAACGCTTGCGAGATGCTGGGGTGCTTTAGCTTTATAGGGATGTACTGAAAAGCAGGGAGGCCGTCAGGCCTCCCTGCTTCGCCTTTCAGCGATATTGAGGTTTCTTGGAATTAGGCCTTGACGGGGTTTCGAATCTCCTTATAATGCGCCCCACTTCC
>NZ_DJTF01000163.1:3130-25875 GCF_002438125.1 Pseudomonas sp. UBA6315 | reverse complement strand
TGGCCACTTCGGCGATGATCGGTGCTGCACCGGTACCGGTACCGCCGCCCATGCCGGTGGTGATGAACACCATGTTGGTGCCTTGCAGCACTTCGGCGATGCGCTCACGGTCTTCCAGCGCGGCCTGACGGCCGACTTCCGGATTGGCGCCGGCACCCAGACCTTTGGTCACGCCGGTACCCAGTTGCAGGATGGTGCGTGCGCCGATGTTTTTCAGCGCCTGGGCATCGGTGTTGGCGCAGATGAACTCGACGCCTTCGATGCTGCTCTTCACCATGTGGTTGACGGCGTTGCCGCCGCCACCGCCGACGCCGATCACTTTGATGACCGGGCTTTGCGGGACGTTGTCTACGAGCTCGAACATTTTCCCTCTCCTTACAGTTCTCTAGTTGTCGCGCCTACCACTACTGCTTTGAAACTTAGAAGTTGCCCTGGACCCAGCGCTTGAAGCGTTCAAGCACTGGAGCCTTCGGTTCATCGCCATAGCTGTTGTTGCTGCTGTTGCTGTTACCGGTCAGGACCATGTCCTCGGACTGCTTGAGCAGGCCGTAGGTGAGCAGGCCCACGCCGGTGGAATAGATCGGGTTGCGCACCACGTCGCTGAGCCCCCGAACGCTGTGCGGCACGCCCAGGCGTACCGGCATGTGGAAGATTTCCTCGGCCAATTCCACGGCGCCTTCCATCTTCGCGGTGCCGCCGGTGAGGACGATGCCGGCTGGCACCAGGTCCTCGTAGCCGCTGCGGCGCAGCTCGGCCTGGATCAGGGTGAAGAGCTCGTCGTAACGCGGCTCCACCACCTCGGCCAGGGCCTGGCGCGACAGCTCGCGCGGTGGGCGGTCACCCACGCTCGGCACCTTGATGGTCCCGCCGGCGCCGGCCAGCTTGGCCAGGGCGCAGGCGTAGCGGATCTTGATTTCCTCGGCGTACTGGGTCGGCGTGCGCAGGGCCATGGCGATGTCGTTGGTCACCTGGTCGCCGGCAATCGGGATCACCGCGGTGTGGCGGATGGCGCCTTCGGTGAAGATGGCGATGTCGGTGGTGCCGCCGCCGATGTCCACCAGGCACACGCCCAGTTCCTTTTCATCGTCGGTCAGCACCGAGTAGGCCGAAGCCAGCTGCTCGAGGATGATGTCGTCGATTTCCAGGCCACAGCGGCGCACGCATTTTTCGATGTTCTGCGCCGCGTTGACTGCGCAGGTGACCACGTGGACCTTGGCTTCCAGGCGCACGCCAGACATGCCCAGCGGCTCGCGCACGCCTTCCTGGTTGTCGATCACGTAGTCCTGCGGCAGGGTGTGCAGCACGCGCTGGTCGGCCGGAATGGCCACGGCCTGGGCGGCGTCGAGCACGCGCTCGAGGTCGGCCACGCTGACTTCGCGGTCGCGGATGGCGACGATGCCGTGGGAGTTCAGGCTGCGGATGTGGTTGCCGGCCACGCCGACGAACGCCGAGTGGATGCGGCAGCCGGCCATCAGCTGGGCTTCTTCCACCGCACGCTGGATCGACTGCACGGTCGACTCGATGTTCACCACCACGCCCTTCTTCAGGCCGCGGGACGGATGGGTACCGATACCCACGATCTCCAGGGTGCCGTCTTCGCCCACTTCACCCACCAGCGCCACCACCTTGGAGGTGCCGATGTCCAGCCCGACGATCATTTTGCCGCTATGCGCGTTTGCCATGGTCCTGCCTCTCTCTAATTCTTCGCAACGGCGGGTTGGGCCGTCGTCGGTGCGTTCGGTTCCCGCCAACCAACGGCAAGTCCGTTGGCATAACGCAGATCAATGCGGGCGATGTTGGTGATCTGCTCTTTGAGTGTCTTGTCGTAAATGGCAATGAAACGGCGCATCTTCTCTACCAGATGGTCGCGCCCCAGCAGCAGCTCGATGCCCGGCCCGGTGCTGCCGGCACCGGTGGTCAGGAACCAGCTGCCGCGCTCGCGCAGCTCCAGGCGAGCGATGGAAAAGCCCAGGGGGCGCAGCATCTGGCTCAGTACCTGATACTGCTGCATGACTTGCTGCTGGGCACGCTGCGGCCCGGCCAGCTGCGGCAGGTGCTCGTAGTTGGCCAGCTCGCGCGGGGTAAAGGCCTGGCCCTGGTTGTTGAGCAAGGCTTCATCACCCCAGCGCGCCACCGGCAGCTGTTCTTCCAGGCGGATCACCACCTCGTCCGGCCACACCCGGCGCACTTCGGCGTGGGCGATCCACGGCATCTGCTCGAGCTCCGCGCGCATCGCGGTGAGGTCGACGCTGAAGAAGCTCGCCGCGACATACGGGGCGATACGCTGCTGCACCGACTGCTGGCTGATGTAGCTGAGGTCGCCCTGCACGTCGATCTTGGTGATCGGGCGGTCGGCGTAGGGCATCAGGCGAATGGCACCTTCATAGGCGCCAAAGCCTGCGGCCACCAGCAACACCGGCCACAGCAGGCGCTTGAGGCCGCCCAGGCTCGGCCGCGGCAGGCGCGCCGATACGGGCTCGTCGGCCACCAGTCGGCTGGCACCGCGCGGCACCGGCTTGCTACGGCCGGTAACGGGTTGCTGCTGACGTATCATCGCGCCTTGCATGATGGTTTAACCTCGCGTCGCGACGCTGTCGGCCAGGATCGCCAGCACCAGTTGCTGGAAGTCCAGGCCGGCCGCGCGGGCCGCCATGGGCACCAGGCTATGATCAGTCATGCCCGGTGCGGTGTTGACTTCGAGCAGCCAGAACCGGCCCTGCTCGTCCTGCATCACGTCCAGCCGGCCCCAGCCTTCGATGCCGATGGCATCACAGGCGCGCGCGGTCAGGGCGATCAGTTCCTGCTCCTTGGCACTGTCCAGGCCGCATGGGATGCGGTACTGGGTGTCATTGGCGATGTACTTGGCGTCGTAGTCGTAGAACACGTGCGGGGTGCCCAGGGCGATCGGCGGCAGCACCTGGCCACGCAGAACGGCGATGGTGAACTCCGGGCCGTGGATCCACTGCTCGACCAGAACCTGCGAATCGTAATTGGCGGCATCCTGCCAGGCGGCGACCAGCTCTTGCACGCTGTTCACCTTGGCCATGCCGATGCTGGAACCTTCATGGGCAGGTTTGACGATCAACGGGAAGCCCAGTTCCGCACCCGCGGCAATACAATCCTGTTCGCTGGCCAGCACGGCGTGGCGCGGGGTCGGAATGCCCAGGCTCTGCCACACCTGCTTGGTACGCAGCTTGTCCATGGCCAGGGCGGAAGCGAGGATGCCACTGCCGGTGTAGGGGATGCCCAGGCACTCGAGCAGGCCCTGCATGCTGCCGTCTTCGCCGCCACGGCCGTGGAGGATGATGAAGGCGCGGTCGACCTTCTCGCTCTGCAGGCGCGCCAGCAGGTCATCGCCCACATCGATGGCGACCACGTCGACACCGGCGCTGCTCAGCGCCTCGATCACCGCCTTGCCCGACTTCAGGGAAACCTCGCGCTCGGCGCTCTTGCCGCCGTACAGCACGGCCACGCGGCCGAAGGCCTTGACGTCGAGGGTGGAATGCAGCTTGTCGTAGGCGCTGGTCATTTCGACTTCTCCTGCTTGGCGCCTGCGAACAGCGGGCTTTTCATCAGTTGCGGGGCCAGGCCACCGACGTCACCGGCACCCTGGCACAGCAGGATGTCGCCGGCGCGCAGCAGCGGCTGCACCAGCGGCGCCAGCTCGGCGCCACGTTCGATGTAGATCGGGTCGAGCTTGCCGCGCTGGCGGATGCTGTGGCACAGCTGGCGGCTGTCGGCGCCCGGGATCGGCTCTTCGCCGGCCGGGTAGACCTCCATCAGCAGCAGCACGTTGGCATCGCCCAGCACTTGTACGAAATCGTCGTACAGGTCGCGGGTGCGGCTATAGCGGTGCGGCTGGTAGACAATGACCAGGCGACGGCTTGGCCAGCCACCGCGCACGGCCTTGATCACCGCGGCCACTTCGGTCGGGTGGTGACCGTAGTCGTCGACCAGCATCACGCTGCCGCCGTCGACCGGCAGTTCGCCGTAGACCTGGAAGCGCCGGCCAACGCCCTGGAAGCCGGACAGGCCCTGGACGATGGCTTCGTCGCTGATGCCTTCGTCAGTGGCGATGGCAATGGTGGCCAAGGCATTGAGCACGTTGTGGTTGCCCGGCATGTTCACCGACACGTCCAGCGGCTCGCAGTCACGGCGCAGCACGGTGAAGTGGGTCTGCATGCCTTGCTGGCGCACGTTGATGGCGCGGATGTCGGCCTCTTCGCTGAAGCCGTAGGTGACGGTCGGGCGCTTGACCTGCGGCAGGATCTCGCGCACCACCGGGTCGTCCAGGCACATCACGGCCAGGCCGTAGAACGGCAGGTTGTGCAGGAATTCGACGAAGGTTTTCTTCAGCTTGTTGAAGTCACCTTCGTAGGTGGCCATGTGGTCGGCGTCGATGTTGGTGACCACGGCAACCATCGGCTGCAGGTGCAGGAAGCTGGCGTCGCTCTCATCGGCTTCGGCGATCAGGTAGCGGCTGGTGCCCAGCTGCGCGTTGGTGCCGGCTGCGGTCAGGCGGCCACCGATGACGAAGGTCGGGTCCAGGCCGCCGGCGGCGAACACCGAGGCCAGCAGGCTGGTAGTGGTGGTCTTGCCGTGGGTACCGGCCACGGCCACGCCATGGCGATAGCGCATCAGCTCGGCGAGCATCTCGGCGCGCGGCACCACCGGAATGCGCCGCTCCAGGGCGGTGGCAACTTCCGGGTTGGCCGGGTTGATGGCGCTGGACACGACCAGCACATCGGCATTGGCTGCGTTCTCGGCACGGTGGCCGACGAAGATCTCGGCGCCGAACGACTCCAGCCGCTCGGTGACCGGCGATGCCTTGAGGTCGGAACCGGACACTTCATAGCCCAGGTTCAGCAGCACTTCGGCGATGCCGCACATGCCCACGCCGCCGATACCGACGAAGTGGATGCGACGGATGCGGCCCATCTTCGGCTGGGGCATGGCTTTCTGGCTTTCAACCATGGGCCACCTCCAGGCAGATATCGACCACGGTGCTGGTTGCAGCAGGTTTGGCCAGGCGCCGTGCGGTGCCTGCCATGGTGTTGAGTTTCTCGGGTTGCATCAGCACCTCGTTCAGGCGTTCAGCGAGTTGCGCTGCGCCAGTTGTCGCTTGTGGCATGAGGAAGGCGGCGCCTTCCCGAGCCAGATATTGGGCGTTGTGGGTCTGGTGGTCGTCGATCGCATGGGGCAATGGCACCAGCATCGAAGGCAGGCCAGCCGCGGCGAGTTCGCTGACGGTCAGGGCACCTGCCCGGCACACCACCATGTCGGCCCAGCCATAGGCATGGGCCATGTCCTTGATGAACGGTTCTACCTGGGCCTCGACACCCGCCTCTTGATAACGCTCGGCGGTGATCGGCGCGTGGTTCTTGCCGGCCTGGTGGAACACCTCGGGGCGCAGGCCCGCGGGCACTTCGGACAGGGCCTTAGGCAACAATTTGTTCAATGGTTCCGCACCCAGGCTGCCGCCCATGACCAGCAGGCGCGCACGGCGCTCGGCCAGGGGTGGGCGCTGGGCGTCCATGAACAGTTCGGCACGCACCGGGTTGCCGGTGGTACGCAGCTTGTCGCTGGCCTCGAAAGTGCCCGGGAAAGCTTCGCAGACTCGCGCCGACAGCGGCACCAGCAGCCGATTGGCGGTACCGGCGCGGGCATTCTGTTCGTGGATCACCAGCGGCACCCCGCACAACCGTGCAGCCACACCGCCAGGGCCGGTCACATAACCGCCGAAGCCCAGCACGCAGACCGGCTTGAGCTGGCGGATGATGCGCCGCGCCTGGAGCACGGCCTTGACCAGGGTGAACGGCGCCTTGAGCAGCGACAGCTTGCCCTTGCCGCGCAGGCCGGTGACCTGGATCAGGTGCAGCGGCAGGCCGGCCTGGGGCACCAGTTCGTTCTCGATGCCTCGTGGCGTGCCCAGCCAGTGCACGCTGTAACCGCGGGCCTGGAATTCACGGGCGCAGGCCAGGGCCGGGAACACGTGGCCGCCGGTACCGCCCGCCATGATCAAGACATTTTTGCCGTCAGCGGCCATGGCTGGTCTCCTCGGCAAAGTCGCTTTCCTTGAATTCGTGCTCTTCGCTGCCCAGGTGCGTGCGGCTCTCCCACTCGATGCGCAGCAACAGGCCCACGCAGGCACAGCAGATCACCAGCGAGCTGCCCCCGTAGCTGAGGAACGGCAGGGTCAGGCCCTTGGTCGGCAGCAGGCCGACGTTCACCCCGATGTTGATCAGGAACTGGCCGATCCACAAAAATGCCAGGCCGAAGGCCATGTAGGCGGCGAAGAACTGCTTGGCCTTCTCGGCCCACAGGCCGATGTACAGAGCCCGCACGGTGACGAAGACGAACAGTGCGATGGTCACCAGCGAACCTACCACGCCCAGCTCTTCGGCCAATACCGAGAACACGAAGTCGGTGTGCGCTTCGGGCAGGTAGAACTGCTTCTGCACGCTGTTGCCAAGGCCCACGCCCAGCCACTCGCCACGACCGAAGGCGATCAGTGCCTGGGTCAGCTGGTAGCCGGAGCCGAACTGGTCGGACCAGGGGTCGGTGAAGGTGATCAGACGCGCCATTCGGTAGGGCTGCGCCTGAACCAGCACGAACACCGCCAGCACCGCCAGCACCACCATCAGGCTGAAGCGGAACAGCCCCACCCCACCCAGGAACAGCATGGCCGCCGCCGCCCCCATCATCACCACGGTGGCGCCGAAGTCCGGCTCCATCAGCAGCAAGGCGGCCATGGGCAGCAACACGATGAACGGCTTGAAGAAGCCCATCCAGGTTTCGCGCACCTCGGTCTGCCGACGCACCAGATAGCCGGCCAGGTAGATGACCACGAACACCTTGGCGATTTCCGAAGGCTGCACGTTGAAGAAGCTGAAGCCGATCCAGCGCATCGAGCCGTTCACCTCGCGCCCGATGCCGGGCACCAGCACCATCACCAGCAGGCCGAAGGCGCCGATCAGCATCATGAAGCCCATGCGCTGCCAGGTGGCGATCGGCACCAGCATGGTGGCGCCGCAGGCGACCAGGCCGAGGAACACGTACACCAGATGGCGGAACATGTGGTACAGCGGGTTGCCGGACTGAACGGCGGCCACTTCCGAGGACGCCGAGGTGATCATCACCAGGCCCAGGCCAAGCAGCGCCAGGCAGCCAGCCAGCAGCGGGAAGTCGAGGTCGATGCCACGGCCGCTGATCAGCGGCGACGGATACGGCTTGAGGATGCCGAAGATCATGCCAGCCCCCCCGCCGCCTGGGCGAACAGGCGCCCGCGTTCTTCGTAGTTCTTGAACATGTCGAAGCTGGCACAGGCAGGCGATAGCAGCACGGCGTCGCCAGGCTGGGCCAGCGCGGCGCATTGCTGCACAGCATCGTCGAGGCTGGTGGCCCACACCTGAGGCACGGCATCGCCCAAGGCGTCGGCGATGTGCTGGGCATCACGGCCCATCAGCACCACGGCGCGGCAGAAGCGCGCTACCGGCTCGCGCAGTCCGGCAAAATCGGCGCCCTTGCCGTCGCCACCGGCGATCAGCACCAGCTTGCCTTCGATGTCGGCGCCCAGGCCTTCGATGGCAGCCAGGGCCGCGCCGACGTTGGTGGCTTTGGAATCGTCGTACCAGTTAACGCCGTTGCGCTCACGTACCCACTGGCAGCGATGGACGAGGCCGCCGAATTCACGCAGGGCCTGGAGCATTGGCTCGAACGGCAGGCCAGCGGCATGGCCCAGGGCCAGGGCGGCCAGGGCGTTGCTCTGGTTGTGCGCGCCGCGGATCTTCAGCTCACGCGCTGGCATCAGGTTCTGGAACTCGAAGGCCAGGTACTTCTCGCCATTCACTTCACGCAGGCCGAAGGCCTTGAAGTCCGGCGCATTGAGGCCGAAGGTCCAGCATGGGCGGCCTTCCACCGGCAGCGGCCGGCTCAGCGCATCCTGGCGGTTGACCACCACCTGGCGGGCACCACGGAAGATCCGGTGCTTGGCCAGGTGATAGGCCGGCAGGCCGCTGTAGCGGTCCATGTGGTCTTCGCTGATGTTCAGCACGGTGGCCACTTCGGCATTGAGCTGGTCGGTGGTTTCCAGCTGGAAGCTCGACAGCTCCATGACGTACAGCTCGACGTCATCACTGAGCAGGTCCAGGGCTGGCGTGCCCAGGTTGCCGCCGACAGCCACACGTTTGCCTACCTGGGCGGCCATCTCGCCGACCAGGGTGGTTACCGTGCTCTTGGCGTTGGAACCGCTGATGGCGATGATCGGCGCCTTGGCATGGCGGGCGAACAGCTCGATGTCGCCGGACAGCTTCACGCCGCGCGCCGCCGCCTGCTGCAGGGCCGGGGTGGCCAGGGCCAGGCCGGGGCTCACGTACAGCTCGCTGGCGCGGCACAGGAAGTCCACGTCCAGTTCCCCACAGCGCACTTCCACCTGCGGGTAGTCACGGCGCAGGGTGTCCAGTTCCGGCGGTTGCTCGCGGGTGTCGGCGACCGCAAAGGCAATGCCCCGGCTCGCCAGGAAGCGAACCAGGGACATGCCGCTCTTGCCGAGGCCGACAACGATGCGGAATTGGTCGGAAGCGATCAGTGACACGCTCGTCTACCTCAGTTTCAGGGTTGCAAGGCCGATCAGCACCAGAATCACGGTGATGATCCAGAAGCGGACGATCACACGTGGCTCGGGCCAACCCTTGAGTTCAAAGTGGTGGTGGATCGGTGCCATGCGGAACACGCGCTTGCCGGTCAGCTTGAAGGAGGCGACCTGGATCACCACCGACAGGGTTTCCACGACAAAGATGCCGCCCATGATGAACAGGACGATTTCCTGGCGCACGATCACCGCGATGGTGCCCAGCGCAGCACCGAGTGCCAGCGCACCGACGTCACCCATGAACACTTGCGCAGGGTAGGTGTTGAACCACAAGAAGCCCAGCCCGGCACCGATCAGCGCGCCACAGAACACGATCAGCTCGCCCGAACCCGGCACGTAGGGGATCAGCAGGTATTCGGCGAATTTCACGTTGCCCGACAGGT
The DNA here is from genome assembly GCF_002438125.1 of Pseudomonas sp. UBA6315. Lineage (NCBI taxonomy): Bacteria > Pseudomonadati > Pseudomonadota > Gammaproteobacteria > Pseudomonadales > Pseudomonadaceae > Pseudomonas > Pseudomonas sp. UBA6315. The sequence goes on along the minus strand of NZ_DJTF01000163.1, from coordinate 16,842 downwards.
AGCAGAAGATGCCCAGGGCACCGCCGACCATCACCGTCGGCATGATCGCCAGGCCGTCGAGGCCATCGGTCAGGTTGACCGCGTTGCTCGAACCGACGATGACGAAGTAGGTCAGCACGACGAAGCCGATACCCAGCGGAATGGTGACGTCCTTGAGGAACGGCACGATCAGCGTGGTCTCGACGCTGGTCGGCGCGGTCATGTAAAGGAACACCGCCGCGCCCAGGCCGAATACCGACTGCCAGAAGTACTTCCAGCGGCTGGGCAGGCCACGCGAGTTCTTTTCGATCACCTTGCGGTAGTCGTCGACCCAGCCGATGGCACCGAACAGCAAGGTGACGATCAGCACCACCCAGACGTAGCGGTTGCTCAGGTCGGCCCACAGCAAGGTGCTGACGCCGATAGCGGAAAGGATCAAGGCACCGCCCATGGTGGGGGTGCCGGATTTGGACAGGTGCGATTGCGGGCCGTCATTACGAACGGCCTGACCGATCTGGCGGATCTGCAGGGTACGGATCATCCACGGGCCCAGCCACAGCGCCAGCGACAACGCGGTCAGTACACCGAGGATCCCGCGCAGGGACAGGTACTGGAAGACCGCGAAGCCTTTGTGGAACTGTTGCAGATACTCAGCCAACAGCAGCAGCATTAATGTTTCTCCCCGCTGGCACCGCACAAAGCCGCCACGACGTTTTCCATCGCAGCGCTGCGCGAGCCCTTGATCAAGATAGTGGTGTCGCTGGCTGTCTCGGCCTGAACGGCTTCGATCAACTCAGCTTGAGTAGCGAAATGGCGGCCATTGGCGCCGAACGCCTTGACCGCATGTGCCATGTTGGTGCCCACCGCGTACAGGGCGTCGACCTTGCCACGTGCGTAGTCGCCCACCTGACGGTGGCCTTCTTCGGCCCATTGGCCCAGCTCGCCGATATCCCCCAGCACCAGAACGGTGCGCCCGGAAAAGCCGGCGAGTATATCAATGGCCGCGCACATCGAGGTGGGATTTGCGTTGTAGCTGTCGTCAATCACCCGCACACCGTTGGCGGCAATCTGCGCCACGGTACGGCCCTTGACCGGCTGCACCGCGTTCAGGCCGGCAGCAATGCCGCTCAGGCTCAGACCAACGGCATGGGCGGCGGCAGCGGCGGCCAGGGCGTTGCTGACGTTGTGCTCGCCCAGCACGTTGAGCTGCACGTCCACCGAATCCCCGGCGCCATGCAGCCTGAAGGATGGGCAGCCACGCGCATCGCGACCGATGCCGGTGGCGTAGAAGTCGGCGCGCACGTCCTTGCGGGCGAAACTGATGACTTTGTGCGTACCGGCGCGCGCCTTCCAGGTGGCGAAGGCCTTGTCATCCAGGTTGAGAATGGCAATGCCGCCCTCGCCCAGGCCTTCGAGGATTTCGCCCTTGGCTTCGACGATCTTTTCCGGGCCGCCGAACTCGCCCACGTGGGCAGTGCCGGCGTTATTGATGACGACCACCTGCGGCTGGGTCAGGCCAACGGTGTAGCGGATTTCGCCGATGCGCGAAGCGCCCAGCTCGATCACTGCGGCGCTGTGCTCGGCAGCGATTTCCAGCAGGGTCAGCGGGGCACCGAGGTCGTTGTTCAGGTTGCCGCGGGTAGCGTGTACCAGGCCACGGGTGCGCAGGATGCTGGCGAGCATTTCCTTGACCGTGGTCTTGCCACTGGAGCCGGTGATGGCAACGACGGGCTTGTCGAACGCAGCGCGGTTCAACGCGCCGAGCTGGCCCAGGGCCAGGCGGCTGTCGGCGACCACCAGCTGCGGCAGATCGACGCCTGCGACCTCGCGCTCGACCAGCGCGGCGACGGCGCCCTTGGCTTTCACGTCGGCCAGGTAGTCATGGCCGTCGAAACGTGGGCCCGCGAGGGCGACGAACAACTGCCCGGCACCCACGCTGCGGCTGTCGATGCTGACGCCGGTGAAGCTGGCATCGGCGCCGACCTGGCGAGCACCCAGTGCCGTGGTCAGCTGGCTGAGTGTCATGGGTTCAAGCATGTGGAGCCTCCCAGGCTGCAAGTGCCTTCTCGGCTTCGACCAGATCGGAGAAATCATGGCGTTCGCCATTGATCTCCTGGTAATCCTCGTGCCCCTTGCCGGCCAGGACGATCACATCGTTGGCGGCGGCGGAGGCGATCAGGTGGGCAATGGCCTCACCGCGGCCAGCGACGAACTCGACGTCGGCAGGCTGGGCGAAACCAGGACGAATATCGGCGAAGATGCCTTGCGGGTCTTCGGTACGCGGGTTGTCGTCGGTGACCAGCACGCGGTCAGCCAGGCGCTCGGCCACTTGCGCCATCAGCGGGCGCTTGCCGCGATCGCGGTCGCCGCCACAGCCGAACAGGCACAGCAGCTGCCCATGGGCATGTGGGCGCAAGGCTTCGAGAACCTTTTCCAGGGCATCGGGGGTGTGCGCGTAATCCACCACCACCAATGGCTTGTCACCGCCGCCCAGGCGCTGCATGCGGCCTACCGGGCCTTGCAGTTGCGGGGTGACCTTGAGGATTTCGTCGAGCGAATAATCCAGCGCCAGCAGCGTGGCGACGGCGGCCAGCACGTTGCTCAGGTTGAAACGCCCCAGCAGCTGGCTGCGCAGGGTACGCTCGCCCTGGGCGGTCACCAGCGTGGCGCGCACACCATCGTCACTGAACGCAGCTTCGCGGCAGAACAGCGAGGCGTCGGGGTTTTCCAGGCTGTAGCTGAGCAGGCGGGTTTCGACGTGATCGGCACTCGGCCGGCGGGCGAAGTCATCCGCCAAGCGGCGACCGAAGGCATCATCGAGATTGACCACTTGGCAACGCAGGCTCGGCCAGGCGAACAGCTTGGCCTTGGCGGCCTCGTAGGCCTCCATGCTGCCGTGGTAGTCGAGGTGGTCGCGGGACAGGTTGGTCATCACCGCGATATCGAATTCCAGCGCAGCGACCCGCCCTTGCTCCAGGGCATGCGAGGAAACCTCCATGGCCACGGCCTTGGCGCCGGCCTTCTTGAGGTCGTACAGGGTCGACTGCACCGCGATCGGGTCAGGCGTGGTCAAGCGGCCGCTCTGCAGCTCACCGAAGAAACCGGTACCCAAGGTACCGATCAGGCCGCAACGCTGGCCAAGCGCATCGAGCGCCTGGGCCACCAGCTGGGTGACGCTGGTCTTGCCGTTGGTGCCGGTCACGCCCACCAGGTTCAGCTGGCGGCTTGGCTCGCCATAGAAGCTGCCGGCGATGCGCGAAAGCTGCGAAACCAGGCCCTTGACCGGAATCAGCGGCGCATCGGTGATCGGCAGCACGCTGGCGCCCTGCTCTTCATAGGCCACCGCGGCGGCACCACGGGCCAGGGCGTCGGCGATATGGTCACGGCCATCGACCTTGGCACCCGGCACGGCCAGGAACAGGTCGCCCGGGCGCACGGCGCGGCTGTCCAGGGTCAGTTCACGAATCAGCGGATCGCGGCTGGCGTGGGCGAAAAGCTTGCTCAATGGCATTGTCATCATCCACGCCCTCCCTTGGCGGGTGCTGCATTCACTTGTTGCTGTTCGGTCGTCGGCGGCAGGTTGTCCGGCGGCACGTTCATCAGCCGCAGGGTGCCCGACATGACTTTGCTGAACACCGGCGCCGATACCAGGCCGCCGAAGTAGCCACCCTTGCTCGGCTCGTCGATGACCACGACGATGGCGTAGCGCGGGTCGCTCATCGGGCCGAAGCCGGCGAACAGCGAGCGGTAGGCGTTTTCGGTGTAGCCCTTGGAGCCGACGGTGGCCTTGCGCGCGGTACCGGACTTGCCGGCCACGTGATAGAACGGCACCTGGGCACGGAATACCCCGCGCGGCGCCTCGATCACCTGCTGCAGCATGCCCTGCACGGTTTCGGCGGTTTCCTTGGGGATCGCCTGCACCGCTTCCGGCGCCTTGTCGACCTTGAGGATCGACAGCGGCACCATCTTGCCGTCGTTGGCCAGTGCCGCGTAGGCGTGCACCAGTTGCAGGGCGGTCACCGACACGCCGTAGCCGTAAGACAGGGTCGCGGTTTCGGCCTTGCGCCACTCGCGGTGGTTGGGCAGGTTGCCGACGCGCTCGCCCGGGAAGCCCAGGCCGGTGTACTGGCCCAGGCCGACCTGGGACATGACCCGGTAGATGGCCTCGCCACCGATATCGAAGGCGATCTTGCTCATGCCCACGTTACTGGAGTTGATCAGGATGCCGGTCAGGTCGAGGATCGGGCCTTCGCTTCTGGACACGTCCTTGATGGTGTAGCGGCCGATCTGCAGGCTGCCCGGGTACACCTCGACCTTGTCGGTAGGCTTCCAGCGCCCGCTCTGCAGGGCGGCGCTCATGGAAATCGGCTTGACCGTCGAGCCCGGCTCGAACACGTCGATGATCGCCCGGTTGCGCATGGCCGCCGGGAACATGCTGCGGCGGTTGTTCGGGTTGTAGGTCGGCTGGTTGACCATGGCCAGGACTTCACCGGTCTTGACGTCCATGATCACCAGGCTGCCGGCCTTGGCGTCCTGCTCGGCGATGGCGTTGCGCAGCTCGCGGGTGGCCAGGTATTGCAGGCGCAGGTCGATGGACAACGCCAAGGTCTTGCCGGCCTTGGCGTTCTTGGTCACCTGGATGTCCTTGATCAGCCGGCCGCGCCGGTCCTTGATCACCTGCCGCTTGCCGGGCACCCCGGCGAGCCACTCATCGTAGGCCAGCTCCACCCCTTCACGGCCGTGGTCGTCGAGGTCGGTGAAGCCGACCATGTGCGCGGTGACGTCACCGGCCGGGTAGAAGCGGCGGAATTCTTCGAGGCCATAGACACCAGGCATCTTCAGGTCCAGCACGTGCTGGCCCTGCTCCGGGGTCAGGCCGCGGACCAGGTAGATGAATTCCTTGTTGGCTTGCTGGGTCAGGCGCTCGGTCAGCTGCTGGGCGTTCTGCCCCAGCGCGGCGGCGAGCTGCGGCCAGCGGTCCTTGGAGGCCTGCATTTCCTTGGGGTTGGCCCAGAGGGTAGTGACCGGGGTACTGACGGCCAGGGGCTCGCCGTTGCGGTCGGTGATCAGGCCACGGTGCGCTGGAATCGGAATATGCCGCAAGCTGCGGGCATCGCCCTGGCCCTTGAGGAAATCACGGTCGACCACCTGCAGGTCGATGATGCGCCAGCAGATGGCACCCACCATCACGGCCAGCAAGCCGATCACCACCCGGAAGCGCCACGGGTAGAGTGCGCCTTCGAGCTTCATCATGGCGCCACCATCCGCACTTCGTCAGCCGCCGGCACGCGCATCTTCAACTGCTCGGACGCCAGGTTCTCGATGCGGCTGGCGGCGGTCCAGGTGCTTTGCTCAAGGATCAGCCGGCCCCACTCGGCCTGGGCCTTGTCGCGTTCGCTCAACTCGCCGTAAAGGGTGTTGAGCAGCTGGCGATTCCAATGCGCGCTGTAGGAGACCGCGATGGCCGAAACGAGCACAGCGACGAACAGCAGAAGCATCAGGAAGCTTCCGCCTGGCAAAGGTTTGGCAAAGAGCCGGCTCACCGAAGCTTCTCCGCCACCCGCATCACGGCGCTGCGCGACCGCGGGTTGGCCTTGAGTTCGGCTTCGGAGGCGAACTGTGCCTTGCCGATGAGCTTGATCTTGGGCTCGAAGGCCTTGTGCTGTACCGGCAGGTTGCGTGGCAGGTTGTCGGCCTCGCCCTTGACCAGCTTGCGCATGAACAGCTTGACGATGCGGTCTTCCAGCGAGTGGAAGCTGATCACCGCCAGGCGGCCGCCGACTTCCAGGGCATCGAGCGCCGCTTCAAGGCCGGCCTCGAGGTCGCCCAGTTCGTTGTTGACGTGAATGCGCAGGCCCTGGAAGGCGCGGGTAGCCGGGTTCTTGCCCTTTTCCCACGCCGGGTTGGCGACCTTGAGCACTTCGGCGAGGTCAGCGGTACGGGTGAACGGCTGCTTTTCGCGGCGCTCGACCACGGCACGCGCCATGCGCCCGGCAAAGCGCTCTTCGCCGTATTCCTTGAATACCCGGGCGATTTCCTCCACGGGCGCGGTCGCAATGAATTCGGCTGCGCTGATGCCCTGGTCAGGGTTCATGCGCATGTCCAGCGGGCCATCGTTGAGGAAGCTGAAGCCGCGCTCGGGGTCATCCAGCTGCGGCGAGGACACGCCCAGGTCGAGCAGGATGCCGCTGACCTTGCCGGCCAGGCCGCGCTCGGCCACTTCGGCGCCCAACTCGGCAAAGCTGCGCTGCACAATGACAAAGCGGCCGTCTTCGGCCGCCAGCGCTTGCCCGGTGGCAATCGCTTGAGGATCTTTGTCGAAGCCCAGCAGCCGCCCTTGCGGCCCGAGCTTGCTGAGGATCAGGCGGCTGTGCCCGCCTCGGCCGAAGGTGCCGTCCAGATAGCAACCGTCGGCGCGCAGGGCCAATGCCTCGACAGCTTCGTCGAGCAGGACGGTAATGTGGTTGAAGCCGCTATCTATGGTCACAGGATCAGGTCACGCAAATCGTCGGGCATGGCGCCCGGTTGTTGGATAGCTGCAAGGTCGGCTGCCGAAACCACGTTCCAGGCATCCTCATCCCACAGCTGGAATTTGTTCAGCTGCCCCACCAGCATCGCCTTCTTGTCCAGCTTGGCGTACTCACGCAGGCGGGGCGGTACCAGGAAACGACCACTGCCATCGAGCTCCAGGTCAACCGCATTACCGATCAGCAAACGCTGCAGGCGGCGGTTTTCCTCACGCAACGACGGCAAGGCACGCAACTTGGCTTCAATCTGTTCCCACTCATCGAGGGGATAAACACACAAGCAGGGGTCAACGGCGTCGATGGTCACGATCAGCTGACCATTGCAACGCGAATCGAGCTCGTCACGGTACCGGCTCGGCATGGCGAGACGGCCTTTTGCATCGAGGCTGACGGCGTTGGCTCCGCGGAACACGGCTGCGATTCCCCACAATGTTAGCTTTTTTGTGCCAGAAAACCCACTTCATCCCACTTTCTGCCACTTGCGCACACTATAGGAATCCGTCCGCTGCACCGTCAAGGCACGTTCATAAGGAAAACCCTTACAGGACCGAGATTTAGCGCGATATAGGAAGGTGGAAGGAATACCGGAGGATGAAAAAAACGTGAAAAATCAAACCGACGCAAACACATGCAGTTCGAAGTTAAAGTGATTTATTAAGAGTAAGATTTTTTCGGTATTACCAGAGGGGGATCTGCTATCGATTAAGCAGGAGGGAGGGAGGTGGAGAGTCGATCTGTAAGCCGGGTTTTGTCGAGGACAGTCATTCCTCTACGACGGCCATCACTGGACGCCTCTAGCAACCTACCCGGTTCCGACGCGGGCCACGCCTAATGGAACCCTATTTGGTCTTGCTCCGAGTGGGGTTTACCTAGCCACGAACTGTTGCCAGCCGTGCGGTGCGCTCTTACCGCACCTTTTCACCCTTACCGGCACCGAAGTGCTTAGGCGGTTATTTTCTGTGGCACTTTCCGTAGGCTCGCGCCTCCCAGGCGTTACCTGGCACTCTGCCCTATGGAGCCCGGACTTTCCTCCCCCTTCCTTTGCGGAACAAAAGAAGGCAGCGACTGTCCGATCGACTCTCCGCCGACAAGGTTAACGGCAGCCGCGCCCAAGAACAAGCGACAGTGCAAATTATATCAAAGTGCCACTACTGAAGTTTCTGCTTTTCCAGGGCCAATTGATACAACACGTTCTTGCGCACACCGGTAATTTCAGCCGCCAGGGCTGCCGCACGCTTGAGCGGCAACTCCGCCAGCAGCAAGTCCAGCACGCGCTGCGCGTCGGCGCTGACGCCCTCCTCGCCTTCCGGCGCGCTCCAGCCACCGACCAGCACCACGCACTCGCCGCGCTGCTGGTTGCTGTCGCCTGCGACGAATGCGCGCAGCTCACCCAGCGGCAGGCCCTTGAGGGTCTCGAAGGTCTTGGTCAGCTCACGCGCCAGCAACGCCGGGCGCTCGGCACCGAAGACCAGCTCCATGTCTTCCAGGCATTCGAGGATACGGTGTGGCGCCTCGTAGAAGATCAGCGTGCGCGGCTCTTCCTTGACCTGCTCCAGGCGCGCACGACGGCCTGCGGCCTTGGCCGGCAGGAAACCTTCGAAGATGAACCGGTCCGAAGGCATGCCAGCAGCGGACAGCGCGGCAATCAGCGCGCAGGCACCGGGCACCGGCACCACCTTGACCCCTGCGGCGCGGGCCTGGCGCACCAGGTGATAGCCCGGGTCGGAAATCAGCGGCGTACCGGCATCGGAAACCAGCGCCACGTCCTCCCCCGCCAGCAGCTTGCCGATGAAACGCCCACCCTCGTCACGCTCGTTGTGCTCATGGCAGGCCGCCAGGGGCGTGTCGATGCCGAAATGCTGCAGCAGGCGAATCGAATGCCGGGTGTCTTCGGCGGCGATCAAGGCAACGTCGGCCAATACCTTCAAGGCCCTGGCGCTCATGTCGTCCAGGTTGCCGATGGGGGTAGCGACCACATACAGCGTCCCCACGGTGGATTTCGAAACCCCTGCCACATCAGTCACTGCGCACACCTGTCTTTCGGATCAAAGGCGCCATTGTAGCCCGAGCACCGGCAACAGGGCGCAAAGAACTTCGCCAACGGCCTGCGCCTGGGCACCTATAGTGAAGGTTCGGCATACAGCAACATCGCGCCCGGGCCGCCGCTTGGGTACAATTGCCGGCCAACTTGATCGAGTAACAGGACCTTTACATGATCGCTTGCCTGCGGCTGTTCACAGCCCTCTGCCTCGCCGCCCTGCTGGCAGCCTGCGCCAGCTCGCCCTCATCCAGCCTGGGCGAACTGCCACGCACGCCGGACGCCAGCATCGAGCAACTGCTCGAAAAGGCGGCCACCAGCAAGTCCGCGCAAGACGCCGCCCTGCTGCGCCTGAGCGCCGCCGACCTGGCCTACAAGCAGAAGGACTACCCACGCGCCGCACGCATCCTCGAGCAAGTGCCGATGGACACGCTCAAGCCTGCCCAGCAGATCTTCGCCGCCACCCTCGGCGCCGAGCTGGCGATGAGCCGCAACCAGCCCAAGGCCGCCCTGGCCGCCTTGTCGCACCCAAGCCTGCAACATATCGGTGAACTGCCGGAAGAACAGCAGGTACGCACCTACAGCGTGCACGCCGCCGCCCTGGAAGCCGATGGCCAGGCCCTCGCCGCCGCCCAGCAGCGCGTGCTGCTGACCCCGCTGCTCAGCGGCCAGGCCGCCAGCGCCAACAACGATGCCATCTGGGCGCTGGTCGCCTCGCTGCCGCCCGAGCAATTGCAGCAGCCGGCCAACAACGAAACCCTGGCCGGCTGGACCAGCCTGGCCCTGGCAGTAAAAAGCGCCGGTACCCTGGAACAGCAACAGGCGGCCATCGACACCTGGCGCAAGCAGCACCCGGACCACCCCGCTGCCAAGCAACTGCCGCTGGCCCTGACCAAGCTCAAGGAGCTGGCCAGCCAGCCGCTGACCAAGATCGGCCTGCTGCTGCCCCAGGAAGGCCCGCTGGCGGGTGTTGCCCGCGCCCTGCGTGACGGCTTCATGGCCGCGCACTTCCAGGCTCAGCAGGCAGGCCAGCAAGCGCCGGCAGTTCAGGTCTACGACAGCTCGCGCATCGGCTCGCTCGACGACTTCTACCGCCAGGCCCAGGCCGACGGCGTGCAGCTGGTCATCGGCCCGCTGGAAAAGCCACTGGTCAAGAAGCTCGCCGCCAATACCCAGCTGCCGATCAACACCCTCGCCCTGAACTACGCCGACGCCGGCCAGAAGGCTCCGCCACAATTGTTCCAGTTCGGCCTTGCCGCCGAGGACGAAGCCCGCGAAGTGTCCCGCCGCGCCCGCGCCGACGGCATGGTCCGTGCCGTGGCCCTGGTGCCGAGCGGCGAATGGGGCGACCGCGTACTGGCTGCCTTCCGTCAGGACTGGGAAGGCAACGGCGGCACCATCATCGCTGCCGAGCGCATCGCCCAGCCGGTCGCCCTGGCGCAACAGATCGCCAACCTGTTCCAGCTGCGCCAGAGCGAAAGCCGTGCACAGAGCCTGCAGAGCACCGTAGGCGGCAGCATCGCCGCGCAGCCGTCGCGCCGCCAGGACATCGACTTCATCTTCCTCGCCTCGACCCCACAACAGGCGCAGCAGATCAAGCCGACCCTGAACTTCCAGTACGCCGGTGACGTGCCGGTCTACGCCACCTCGAACCTGTACAGCGCCAGCGGCGACGTGAACCAGTACAACGACATGAACGGCATTCGCTTCTGCGAAACCCCGTGGCTGCTCGACACCAGCAACAGCCTGCGTCAGCAGGTGGTGCAGCAATGGCCACAAGCCGCCGGCAGCCTCGGCCGCCTGTACGCCATGGGCGTCGATGCCTACAGCCTGGCGCCACGCCTGGGCCAGCTGAAGGCACTGCCGGACAACCGCGTACAAGGCCTCTCCGGCAGCCTGAGCATGAATGCCAGCCAGCGCATCGAGCGCCAGCTGCCATGGGCCGAGTTCTCCGGCGGCCAGGTCAAGCGCCTGCCGGACACCAGCCGCTGATGCCGGACGCATCGCCCACCAGCGCTGGCCAGGCTGCCGAACAGCAAGCCCTTGAGCACCTTCAAGGGCAAGGCTTGCAGCTGCTGACGCGCAATTGGCGATGCAAAGGAGGCGAGCTTGATCTGGTCATGCTCGACGCCGATACAGTAGTATTCGTCGAAGTCCGCTACCGGTTGCATGCGGGCTTTGGCGGCGCCCTCGGCAGTATCGACGGGCGCAAGCAGAAACGGTTGGTGCTTGCCGCCAGCCTGTTCCTGCAGAAGGAGTCCCGCTGGGCCGATTACCCCTGCCGCTTTGACGTTGTCGCCCTGCAGGGCAGCCACCATGCAGGCCTTCCGCTTCAATGGCTGAAAAACGCCTTCGAATGCTGAACCCACTCCACTATTTTTGCTCTATGTTTCGCGGGCTGGTCCCTGTTGCGCGTAGCAAAGGCCACCGCCCCACTTAAGGTCACCAGATGGACATGCAATCCCGAATTCGCCGGCTGTTCCAGGCCAGCATCGACACCAAGCAACAGGCAATGGACATCCTGGCACCGCACATCGAGCAGGCCAGCCTGGTCATGGTCAATGCGCTACTCAACGAGGGCAAGATGCTCGCCTGCGGCAACGGCGGCTCGGCTGGCGACGCCCAGCACTTCTCGTCGGAGCTGCTCAACCGCTTCGAGCGCGAGCGCCCGAGCCTGCCGGCCATCGCCCTGACCACCGACAGCTCGACGCTGACCTCGATCGCCAACGACTACAGCTACAACGAAGTCTTCTCCAAGCAGATTCGCGCCCTGGGCCAGCCCGGCGACGTTCTGCTGGCGATTTCTACCAGTGGCAACTCGGCCAACGTGATTCAAGCGATCCAGGCGGCACATGATCGCGAAATGATTGTCGTAGCATTGACCGGGCGTGACGGTGGCGGCATGGCGTCGCTGCTGCTGCCGGAAGATGTGGAAATCCGCGTCCCTTCGACGGTCACTGCACGTATTCAGGAAGTCCACCTGCTGGCGATCCACTGCCTGTGCGATCTGATCGACAGCCAACTGTTCGGGAGTGAAGAATGATCCCCAAGCGCCTCGGCCTGATGGCCCTGACCCTGTGCCTGAGCGTCACCGGCTGCAGCTCGGTACTGACCTCGACCCGCAATTCGCCGATCGAGGATGATCGCGGCACACGCACCATCGGCAGCAAGATCGACGACTCGCTGATCGAGACCAAAGCCTCGGTGAACATCGCCAAGGCCAGCCCGGATCTGGACAAGAGCTCGCACATCGTCGTCAGCAGCTACAACGGCATCGTGCTGTTGGCCGGGCAAACCCCGCGCGCCGACCTCAAGAGCCTGGCCGAGCAGACTGCCAGCCAGGTGCAGCGGGTCAAGAAGGTGCACAACGAACTGCAGGTGATGCAGCCCTCCTCCATCCTCGCGCGCAACAACGACGCCTGGCTGACCACCAAGATCAAGACGCAGATGCTGACCGACAACGCCGTGCCCAGCTCGCGCATCAAGGTCATCACCGAGAACGGTATCGTCTATCTGCTCGGCCTGGTGACCCAGCAGGAGGCCAACTCGGCCACTGCCGTGGTGCAGGGCGTGTCGGGCGTGCAGAAGATCGTCAAGCTGTTCGAGTACATCGACTGATTTCACCGACCTGTTAGGGCCTCATCGCCGGCAAGCCGGCTCCCACAGAAACGCCACAATCTCGAAGTTTGTGGGCTCCTGTGGAGCGGGCTTGCCGGCGATGAGGCCCTAACAGGCAACGCCTTACCCTTCAGAACCCCAGGAAACACCGCATGAAAAAGCTTCTGCTGCCTGCCCTGCTGATCGGCGCTTTCGCCACCCTGGCCGGCTGCTCCACCCCTAGCCTGATCACCCTCAACGACGGCCGCGAATTCCAGGCAGTCGACGCGCCGCGCTACGAGAAGGCCACCGGCTTCTACGAGTTCCAGCAACTGGACGGCAAGCGCACCCGCATCAACAAGGACCAGGTACGCACCATCAGCGACCTGTAATGGCGGGCCGGCAATGAAAAAGGCGATCCATTCGGATCGCCTTTTTTGTTACTTGACCACCTTCAGGCTTGGCCGGCCACTTGGGCGCGGCGGCTGCCCCCCGCCTTCTGGCGGGCCATCGTCGTCAGGCTCGACACCTTCTTCCTCTAGCTCGTCATCTTGCATGACCGGCGGCTCCAGCTCGAAGACCATGCCCTGGCCGTTTTCACGGGCATAGATCCCGAGAATGGCAGCGGCCGGCACGAACAGCGAATGGGACACACCACTGAAACGCCCCTCGAAGCTCACCGCTTCGTTGTCCATGTGCAGGTTGCGCACGGCACTGGGGGAGATGTTCAGGACGATCTGGCCGTCACTGGCGAAGCCTTGCGGCACCTGGACAGCCGGGTACTCGGCATTGACCAGCATATGAGGGGTGCAATCGTTGTCGACGATCCACTCGTACAGTGCTCGAACCAGATAGGGGCGACTGGAGTTCATCAACGGCTCCTTAAAGCTTGCGCATTTCACGTTCAACAGAGGACAGGCTCGCCAGAAATGGCTCGCGGGCGAACTGTCGCTCCATGTAATCCAGCAGCGGCTTGGCTTGCCGCGGCAGTTCGATACCCAACACCGGCAAACGCCAGAGTATGGGCAGTAGACAGCAATCGACCAGGCTTTGCTCATCGCTCATGAAACAGGCGAATTCGCCAAACAGAGGCGACACGCCCGTGAGGCTCTCGCGCAGCGCCTTGCGTGCCTCGGTACGGGCGGCATCCTTGCTGCGCGGGTCGAGTATGGTATCAGCCAGGGCGCACCAGTCGCGCTGGATGCGATGCATCAGCAAGCGGCTGTTACCGCGCGCCACCGGGTACACCGGCATCAATGGCGGATGTGGATAACGCTCCTCGAGGTATTCCATCACCACGGTCGATTCATACAACGCCAGGTCACGATCGACCAGGGTCGGCACAGTGCCGTAAGGGTTTACTTCAACCAGCTTCGGCGGAAGGCGAGCGGGATCGACGTCGATGACCTGCACGCTGACGCCTTTCTCGGCGAGCACGAGGCGTACCCGATGAGAATAATGGTCAGCGGGGTCGGAATAGCAGGCTAACCGGTTGGTTGCGCCCATGTAGCGCCTCCTCGCAAGGGATGCTTGTGAAACTGTAAATGAAAACGCGCCCGGGGCGTCCTGGC
>NZ_DJTF01000163.1:0-2899 GCF_002438125.1 Pseudomonas sp. UBA6315 | reverse complement strand
GCCAGGACGCCCCGGGCGCGTTCAACAACCAGAAATTACTGCGTGATCAATGCACGTCCTTCCAGTATTCACGCTTGAGCAAATAGGCGAATACGAAGAAGAAAGCCAGGTACAGCAACACGTAGGTACCAATGCGCTGGCTTTCCAGTTTGACCGGGTTGGCCGAATAGGCCAGGAAGGTCACCAGGTTCTTGACCTTCTCGTCGAACTGCTCGGTGGTCAGGGTACCGGAATTCGGCGTGATGGTCAGCTGGTCACAGGCTTCATGGGTCAGCGGGCTCCCCGTCAATGGGTCGAATTGTTTCTTGCCATCGACCACGGTCTGCACCTGCTTGCAGCCAACCACCTGGTTGCCCTGCAGGCCGACCAGCACGTTGGGCATGCCGACGTTGGGGAAGACCTTGTTGTTCACCCCGTAAGGCCGCGACTTGTCCTCGTAGAAGCTGCGCAGATAGGTGTACAACCAGTCGGTGCCGCGCACCCGGGCAACCAGGGTCAGGTCAGGTGGCGCAGCACCGAACCAGGCCTTGGCGTCGGCTGGCTGCATGCCGATGTTCATGTGGTCGCCGATCTTGGCACCGGTGAACACCAGCTTCTCCAGCATCAGTTCATGAGGGATCCCCAAGTCGTCGGCAACCCGCTCGTAGCGCTGGAACTTGGCGCTGTGGCAGCCCATGCAATAGTTGGCGAACGTGCGCGCACCATCCTGCATGGCCGCTTTGTCAGCCAGGTCGATATCGACCTTGTCCAGCTCCAGGCCATGTTCGGCAGCGAAGGAAAAGGCAGGCATCACTGCCAGCAAAAATACTGCAATCAACTTTTTCATCAGCCAGTCACCCTTTCCGGAACCGGTTTGGTCTTCTCGAGCCTTGTGTAGAACGGCATCAGCAGGAAGTAGGCGAAGTACAGCACCGTGCATACCTGCGACAGCAAGGTACGCCCAGGCGTCGGTGCCAGCACGCCGAGCACGCCGAGAATCACGAAGGCCACGCAGAACACCAGCAGGAAGACCTTGCTGATCCAGCCCTTGTAGCGCATCGAGCGCACAGGGCTGCGGTCCAGCCAGGGCAGCACGAACAGCACAGCGATCGCCGCCCCCATGGCGATGACGCCGAACAGCTTGTCAGGCACCGCACGCAAGATCGCGTAGAACGGCGTGAAGTACCACACCGGGGCGATATGCTCAGGCGTCTTGAACGCGTTGGCCTGTTCGAAGTTGGGTTTTTCCAGGAAGTAACCGCCCATTTCCGGGAAGAAGAACACCACGGCGCAGAACACGAACAGGAATACCACCACGCCGACGATGTCTTTCACGGTGTAGTAAGGGTGGAACGGGATGCCATCCAGGGGAATGCCGTTCTCGTCCTTCTTCTTCTTGATGTCGACGCCATCGGGGTTGTTCGAACCCACTTCGTGCAGCGCCAGGATGTGCAGCACCACCAAACCCAGAATCACGATTGGCAGGGCCACCACATGCAAGGCGAAGAAGCGGTTCAGGGTGATGCCCGAAATCAGGTAGTCACCACGGATCCACTGGGTGAGGTCGCCGCCGATCACCGGGATGGCGCCGAACAGCGAAATGATCACCTGGGCACCCCAGTACGACATCTGCCCCCACGGCAGCAGGTAGCCCATGAAGGCCTCGGCCATCAGCGCCAGATAGATCAGCATGCCGAACAGCCAGACCAGCTCGCGTGGCTTCTGGTAGGAGCCGTAGAGCAGGCCGCGGAACATGTGCAGGTAGACCACGATGAAGAACGCCGAGGCGCCCGTGGAGTGCAGGTAGCGCAGGATCCAGCCGTACTCGACGTCACGCATGATGTACTCGACCGAGGCGAAGGCCTCTTCTGCCGAGGGCGTGAAGCTCATGGTCAGCCATACGCCGGTGACGATCTGGTTGACCAGCACCAGCAAGGCCAGGGAGCCGAAGAAGTACAGGAAGTTGAAGTTCTTGGGCGCGTAATACTTGCTCAGGTGGTCTTCCCACATCTTGGTCGCGGGGAAGCGAGCATCAATCCAGTCCATGAACTTGCTCATCATGCTTTCTCCTGGTCGACGCCGATGACGATGATGTCATCCGACTCGTAAGAGTGCGGCGGCACTGGCAGGTTGAGAGGCGCTGGCTGCGACTTGTACACACGCCCAGCCAGGTCGTAATGGGAGCCGTGGCACGGGCAGAAGTAACCGCCCACCCATTTCGGGCCGAGGTCGGCAGGGGCGACCTCGGGGCGGAAGGTCGGCGAGCAGCCCAGGTGGGTGCACAGGCCGACGAGAATGAGGATTTCCGGCTTGATCGAGCGCACCTCGGGGTCGACATAGGCCGGCTGCTCCGACGCTTTGGACTCCGGGTCGGACAGCTCGCCCGTGATCTTCTTGAGGTTGCCCAGGATCTCTTGCGTTCGCCGCACGATGAATACGGGCTGGCCGCGCCACTCAGCGACCATTTGCTGCCCAGGTTCGACCTTGGCGATATTGACCTTCACCGGTGCACCAGCTGCTTTCGCCTTGGCACTGGGAAACCATGACCCCACGAACGGTACCGCAGCCCCCACTGCCCCCGCTGCCCCGACCACGGATGTCGCGGCTACGAGGAAGCGGCGCCGGCCTGCGTTGACGCCGTCATTGCTCATTCAGTCCTCTCCCATCAGCTTGCTTGGCCTGTTGGATCAGGCCTGTACTTAGGTAATGTCTGTGGCACTAAAAATTGGTCGTCATGGTAAGTAACAAAACCACACAATGACAAGGTGATTACCCCCACTACAGGCTGTAACCCTCGCTTTGCTTGATCTGCGTCTATGCGCCAAGTCGCCACCGACATGCTGACAGGTTAGTTCAAGACATAAAAAAAGCCCGGTTCCAAGGAACCGGGCTTTTTTTGACTGCCGAAGCGGTATTAACG
>NZ_DJTF01000206.1:0-25613 GCF_002438125.1 Pseudomonas sp. UBA6315 | reverse complement strand
AACCTGGCCCTGCAAGGCGCCAAGGAACTGGGCATCAACCTGCCCAACACCTCCAATGCCCAGCAAGTGTTCAACACCTGCCAGGCCCTGGGCGGCGGCAACTGGGACCACTCGGCGCTGATCAAAGGCCTGGAGCACATGGCCAACTTCTCGATCCGCGACGACAAGTGATCTGAGCAGCGGGGCTGCCTTGCAGCCCAATCGCCGGCGAGCCGGCTCCCACAAGGAGCGCACACCCTCACCTGTGGGAGCCGGCTTGCCGGCGATGAATTTCACACCGATGAGCCTGCGACCACAGGTTCATCGGTGACACCGAGCAACACCCGCCCCTGGTTCGGCCTGCACGGAGGCAGTTCCAGGGGCGTTTTCGATTCTGAGAACAACAAGAATTCTGGGAGCCTGCCATGTCGGTCGATCCGCAAAAACTTCTACGCGAGCTGTTCGACACAGCCATCGCCGCCGCCCACCCGCGCCAAGTCCTGGAACCCTACCTGCCCGCCGACCGTAGCGGCCGGGTCATCGTCATCGGCGCCGGCAAGGCTGCCGCCGCCATGGCCGAAGTGGTCGAAAAGAGCTGGCAGGGCGAAGTCTCCGGGCTGGTCGTGACCCGCTACGGCCACGGCGCCAACTGCCAGAAGATCGAGGTGGTCGAAGCCGCCCACCCGGTCCCCGACGCCGCTGGCCTGGCCGTGGCCAAGCGCGTGCTGGAGCTGGTCAGCAACCTCGATGAAAACGACCGCGTGATCTTCCTGCTGTCCGGTGGCGGCTCGGCCCTGCTGGCCCTGCCGGCAGAAGGCCTGACCCTGGCCGACAAGCAGCAGATCAACAAGGCCCTGCTCAAGTCCGGCGCCACCATCGGCGAGATGAACTGCGTGCGCAAGCACCTCTCGGCGATCAAGGGCGGGCGCCTGGCCAAGGCCTGCTGGCCGGCCACCGTCTACACCTACGCGATTTCCGATGTGCCTGGCGACCTGGCCACGGTCATTGCCTCCGGCCCCACCGTGGCCGACCCGAGCACCTCGGCCGACGCCCTGGCGATCCTCAAGCGCTACAACATCGAAGCGCCCAAGGCCGTCATCGACTGGCTCAACAACCCCGCCTCGGAAACCGTCAAGGCCGACGACCCGGCGCTGGCCCGCAGCCATTTCCAGCTGATCGCCAAGCCCCAGCAATCGCTCGAGGCCGCAGCCGTCAAGGCGCGCCAGGCCGGCTTCAGCCCGCTGATCCTCGGCGACCTGGAAGGCGAGTCGCGCGAAGTGGCCAAGGTGCATGCCGGCATCGCCCGGCAGATCGTGCTGCACGGCCAGCCGCTCAAGGCCCCGTGCGTGATCCTCTCCGGTGGCGAAACCACCGTGACCGTGCGCGGCAATGGCCGTGGCGGGCGCAATGCCGAGTTCCTGCTCAGCCTCACCGAAAGCCTCAAGGGCCTGCCGGGCGTGTATGCCCTGGCCGGTGACACCGACGGCATCGACGGCTCGGAAGAAAACGCCGGCGCCTTCATGACCCCAGCCAGCTATGCCCGCGCCGAAGCCCTGGGCCTGTCGGCCAGCGACGAGCTCGACAACAACAACGGCTACGGCTACTTCGCCGCGCTCGACGCCCTGATCGTCACCGAGCCGACCCGCACCAACGTCAACGACTTCCGCGCCATTCTGATCCTCGAGACTGCACAATCATGACGCCTGATAAGAAAGTCAAAATCCTCGCCACCCTCGGCCCTGCGATCAACGGCATCGACGACATCCGCCAGCTGGTCGAAGCCGGGGTGAACATCTTCCGCCTCAACTTCAGCCACGGCGAGCACGCCGACCACGCCCTGCGCTACCAGTGGATCCGTGAAGTCGAGCAGCAGCTGAACTACCCGCTGGGCATCCTCATGGACCTGCAGGGGCCAAAACTGCGCGTCGGCCGCTTCGCCGAAGGCAAGGTGCAGCTGCAACGCGGCCAGGCCCTGCGCCTGGACCTGGACAAGACCCCAGGCGACAGCCGCCGGGTCAACCTGCCGCACCCGGAGATCATCGAAGCGCTTGAGCCTGGCATGGACCTGCTGCTGGACGACGGCAAGCTGCGCCTGCGGGTTACCGCCAAGCACGCCGATGCCATCGACACCGAAGTGCTGGCCGGTGGCGAGCTGTCCGACCGCAAGGGCGTGAACGTGCCGCAGGCGGTGCTCGACCTCTCCCCGCTCACCGAGAAAGACCGCCGCGACCTGGCCTTCGGCCTGGAGCTTGGGGTGGACTGGGTGGCCCTGTCGTTCGTGCAGCGCCCTGAAGACATCGTCGAGGCGCGCCAGCTGATCGGCGACCGTGCCTACCTGATGGCCAAGATCGAGAAGCCCTCTGCCGTCGAGCAGCTGCAGGCCATCGCCGAACTGGCCGACGCGATCATGGTCGCCCGTGGCGACCTGGGCGTGGAAGTGCCGGCCGAAAGCGTGCCGCAGATCCAGAAAGGCATCATCGGCACCTGCCGCCAGCTGGGCAAGCCGGTGGTGGTGGCCACGCAGATGCTCGAATCGATGCGCTTCTCACCAGCGCCGACCCGCGCCGAAGTCACCGACGTGGCCAACGCCGTGGCGGAAGGTGCGGACGCTGTGATGCTGTCGGCCGAGACCGCCTCGGGTGACTACCCGCTGGAAGCCGTGCAGATGATGAGCAAGATCATCCGCCAGGTGGAAAACGGCCCGGACTACCAGGCCCAGCTCGACGTCGGCCGGCCGAAGGCCGAGGCCACCGTGTCGGATGCCATCAGCTGCGCGATCCGCCGCATCAGCGGCATCCTGCCGGTGGCGGTGCTGGTCAACTACAGCGAGTCGGGGGCTTCGACCCTGCGCGCTGCACGCGAGCGGCCGCGGGCGCCGATCCTGAACCTGACGCCGAACCTGAACACCGCGCGGCGCCTGAGTGTGGCCTGGGGTGTGCACTCGGTGGTCAATGACCGTTTGCGCCAGGTGGACGAGGTGGTTTCCACGGCGCTGGAGATTGCCCAGGCACAGGGTATGGCCAGCCGGGGAGACACGCTGCTGATTACTGCCGGTGTGCCTTTTGGCAAGCCGGGTTCGACTAATACGCTGCGGATCGAGACCTTGGTCTGAAATCCCGGGGGCGCTTTGCGCCCCTTTTCGCCGGCAAGCCGGCTCCCACAGGTACTTTGCTGCTCTTTAAAGCACCGCTGTACCTGTAGGAGCTGGCTTGCCGGCGATGGAGGGCAAAGCCCTCCCCTTGCACCTGTACAAAACCCTGCGGAAAACCCGAGGCCCAAAGAGGCCCACCGCTCGTCCATCAACCTTGCCGACTGCCCATGTACACCAAAAATTTCGTCAACCCGTGCCCCGACTGGGCCACGGCCTTGCTCAACGGCTTCAGCCAGGTGCTGCTGCTGCGCAGCCCCCTGTGCGGCCTGCTGTGCCTGCTGGCCATCCTGCTGACCGCCCCCAACCTGGTCGGCGGCGCCCTGCTCGGCGCCCTCGCCGGCCTGCTCACGGCCCAGCGCCGCGGCTACGACCGCGCCGACCGCCAGGCCGGGCTGTACTGCTACAACGGCGTGCTGATCGGCATCCTGATCAGCGCCGTGCTGCCCTGGTCGGCGATCATGCCGCCACTGATCATCGCCGCCGGTGGTCTTTCCAGCATCATCACCCACCAGTGGCGCAAGCGTGGCGGCAAGCTGCTGATCGCCTACACCGCGCCCTTCGTCCTGCTCGGCTGGTGCACGCTGCTGCTGGCCACGCCCGCGCCCAGCGGCCTGGTCGAAGCCGACCCGCTGCACGCCCTGGCGCGCGGTGTGGGGCAGATCTTCCTGCTCGACCAGCCATTGGCCGGGTTGCTGATCATCGCCGGCATGTTCATCGCCAACCCTTACGCGGCCCTGTGGGCCGTGATCGGCTCGGCCATCGGCGGCGGCGTGGCGCTGCTGGCCGACCAGGCCCAGGGCGCCTGGCTGGGGTTGTACGGGTTCAATGCCGCGCTGGCGGCGCTGGCCTTCAGCCGCCAGGGCGAACGCCCCTGGGTGACGCTGCTGGCCATCGCCCTGGCGTTGTTGCTGCAACCGCTGTTCAAGCTGCTGCCCGTGGCCGGGCTGACCGCGCCCTTCGTCGTCGCCTGCTGGCTGATGCACCTGGGCAACCACCTGGCGCAGCTCAACCAGCGCAGCAACGCCCGCCGCTTGCACAGCTGAAAGCCAGCCCCTAGGCTCAGCCCATTGCCCAATGGAACGAGCCCATGAACAACCCTGCGAGCCTGCGCGAGCGGCTCTACGTCATCGTCTTCCAGACCGACACCGTGGCTGGAAGACGCTTCGACAAGATCCTTTTGCTGATCATCCTCGCCAGCCTGGTCACGGTGATCCTCGACAGCATCGACGAGGTCCACCGCAGTTATGCCGGCCTGCTGGCCGGTATCGAATGGGGCTTTACCGCGATCTTCCTGGTCGAGTACCTGGCCCGCCTGTACTGCTCGCCCAAACCCTTGCGCTACGCCTTCAGCTTCTACGGCCTGGTCGACCTGCTGGCGATCGTGCCGGGGATCATCGCGCTGTATTACAGCGATGCCCAGTACCTGCTGATGATCCGGGTGATCCGCATGTTGCGGATCTTCCGTGTGCTCAAGCTCGGCCCCTACCTCAAGCAGGCGCACTACCTGATGGAGGCGCTGCGCGGCAGCAAGCAGAAGATCATCGTGTTCCTGGTCAGCGTCTCGACCCTGGTCACCGTGTTCGGCACCTTGATGTACGTGATCGAAGGGCCGGAGCATGGGTTTACCAGCATCCCCAAAGGTATCTACTGGGCGATCGTCACGCTCACCACGGTAGGCTTCGGCGACATCGTGCCGAAGACGCCGTTGGGCCAGGTGCTGTCGTCGCTGGTGATGATTACCGGTTACTCGATCATCGCCGTGCCCACTGGCATCTTCACCGCAGAACTGGCCAACGCCATGCGCGGGGAACAACTGCAACATGACTGCCCGACGTGCCGCAAGAAGACCCACGAACACGGCGCGGCATTCTGCTCGCGCTGTGGCAATTCGCTGTTCCCGAAAACCGAATAAGCAAAGATCCATTTGGTCTTTAATCGCCCGGGAACGAAACGCTATAGTCGCTGGCAATTTGCCAAACCTTTGAACCAGAACAAGGAATGCTTCGTGAAAAAGCTCTTCACCGCCTCGCTGCTGGCTGCCGGCCTGGCCTTGGGCAACATCGCCCAGGCCGCCCCGACGCTGCTCAACGTGTCCTACGACGTGATGCGCGATTTCTACAAGGACTACAACCCGGCGTTCCAGAAACACTGGGAAGCCGAGCACAACGAGAAGGTCAATGTGCAGATGTCCTTCGGCGGTTCGAGCAAGCAAGCGCGGGCGGTGATCGATGGCCTGCCGGCCGATGTCATCACCATGAACATGGCCACCGACATCAATGCCCTGGCCGACAACGGCAAGCTGGTGCCGGACAACTGGGTGACGCGCCTGCCGAACAACAGCGCGCCGTTCACCTCGGCCACCGTGTTCATCGTGCGCAAGGGCAACCCCAAGGCGCTCAAGGACTGGCCCGACCTGCTCAAGGACGGCGTGCAGGTGATCGTGCCCAACCCCAAGACTTCCGGTAACGGCCGCTACACCTACCTGTCGGCCTGGGGTTACGTGCTCAAGCAGGGCGGCGACGAGACCAAGGCCCGCGAGTTCGTCGGCAAGCTGTTCAAGCAGGCGCCGGTGCTCGACACCGGTGGCCGCGCCGCCACCACCACCTTCATGACCAACCAGATCGGCGATGTGCTGGTGACCTTCGAGAACGAAGCCGAAATGATCGCCCGCGAGTTTGGCCGCGACCAGTTCGAAGTGGTCTACCCAAGCGTGTCGGCCGAAGCCGAGCCGCCGGTGAGCGTGGTCGACAAGGTGGTGGCCAAGAAAGGCACCCAGGCCGTGGCCGAGGAATACCTGAAATACCTGTGGTCGCCGGCGGCCCAGGAAATTGCCGCGCAGAACTACCTGCGTCCGCGCGATGCGACAGTGCTGGCCAAGTACACCGACCGCTTCCCGAAAGTGGACTTCCTCTCGGTGGAGAAGACCTTCGGCGACTGGCGTACCGTGCAGAAGACCCACTTCAATGACGGTGGCGTGTTCGACCAGATCTATACCAACCAGTAATTGATCCACCCAGTGCCGGCCTCTGTGGGAGCGGGCTTGCCCCGCGAAGAGGCCGGCACTGACCAAACGCTATCGAACTTTCCAGCCCCACCACCAATCAGTTCCTTGAGTAACCCTGCCCCGCTCACCCCGGCCCAAGGAGTACTCCAGTGCTGCGCTACCTCGCCACCCTGCTGCTCGGCTGCTTGCTGAGCACCCACCTGCTCGCCGCAGACCCCGCCCCCGCCGAAGAACAACCCGCCGAACCGGAAGCGGTCCTGCAAGGCGGCCTGCTTGGCGCCCTGGCCGACGGCCTGGACAGCGCCGCCCAGGAGCTCGACCTCGACGCCCACCTGGTCGATGCCTGGCGCCTGCGCACCGACCGCGCCGCCAAGGAAATGGAACGCCTGGTGGACCGCCATTCGGCCGGCGATTCACTGCAGCTGGCCGGCGACTTCATGCTCCTGACCCTGGCCTGGGCCGCCTGTTTCGCCCTGCTGACCACATTCGGCCGCTGGGTCGCCAGGCGTGCGGCGGGCACCCCGTGGCTGCGCGCCCGCAAGCGTGCCAGCAGCCTGCTCGGCTACCTGCTGCCCTACACCCTGCCGGCCCTGGCCAGCCTGCCGCTGACCCTGTATGCCAGCCGCTTCCTCGACCCATCGGTGGCCCGCGCCCTGGGCCTGAGCCTGGCCTATGCCACCAGCAGCGGCCTGTTCTCCACCTCGATCATCCTGTGCCTGGTTACCTTGTTCGATGCCGGCCACAAGCGCGCCGCGGTGGCCGTGATCAAGCGCCTGGCACCGCGCCCGCTGTTCCTGATCGGCTTTCTCGCGGCCTGGAGCGATGCGCTGACCAGCCCGCAGATCGCCCGCCAGCTGGGCGGCAACATCACCGCCAGCATCGCCGTGGCCACCGGCCTGATCGCCACCTTCATCTTCGCAAGCCTGGTGATCCGCCTGCGCCGCCCGGTCGCGCAGCTGATCCGCAACCGCGCCTTCAAGGACCGCCAGCAACACCGCGCCGTGCAGGAAACCCTGCGGATCTTTTCGCTGGTGTGGTACCTGCCGATCTTGCTGATGATCCTGGTGTCGGCCATCCACCTGGTCGGCGCCGGCGCAGAAAGCCACAAGGCCCTGCAGAACGCGCTGTTGACCACGGTGCTGCTGGTCAGCACGGTGTTTCTCAGCACCCTGCTGCAACACCTGCTGGCCCCGGGCGATGCCGATGCCGGGCAGCGGGTGCGGCCGTACAAGGAGCTGCTGCGCAGCCTGGCCCATGCGCTGCTGCGCATTGCCATGGCGGTGGCCTTCATCGAACTGCTGGGGCGCATCTGGGGCTTTTCGGTGATCGACTTCGCCCTGAGCAACAGCCTGGGCCAGGCGATCAGCAACTCGCTGTCGAGCATCGGCCTGATCCTGCTGGTGACCTGGCTGCTCTGGGTGGTACTCGACACCGCCATCCAGGAAGCCCTGAAGCCGCCCGCCGGCCGCCGCGCGGCACGCCAGCCCAGTACCCGGGTGCGGACCATCCTGCCGATGCTGCGCAACGCCATCAAGGTGGTGCTGGTGGTGATCTGCACCATCACCACCATGGCCAACCTGGGCATCAACGTTGCGCCGCTGCTGGCCGGTGCCGGGGTGATCGGCCTGGCCATCGGCTTTGGCTCGCAGCAGCTGGTGCAGGACGTGATCACCGGGCTGTTCATCCTGATCGAGGACACCATCTCGATCGGCGACTGGGTGGTGCTCGACTCCGGCCACGCCGGCACCGTCGAGAGCCTGACCATCCGCACCCTGCGCCTGCGCGATGGCAAGGGCTTCGTGCATTCGGTGCCGTTCGGCCAGATCAAGGCGGTCACCAACCAGTCACGGCAGTTCGCCTACGCGTTCTTCTCGGTGCAGTTCACCTATGACAGTGACGTGGACGAGTCGCTGGCGCTGATCCACGAGGTGGGGCAGTCGATCAGCG
The DNA here is from genome assembly GCF_002438125.1 of Pseudomonas sp. UBA6315. Lineage (NCBI taxonomy): Bacteria > Pseudomonadati > Pseudomonadota > Gammaproteobacteria > Pseudomonadales > Pseudomonadaceae > Pseudomonas > Pseudomonas sp. UBA6315. Next base: position 17,532 of record NZ_DJTF01000206.1, on the reverse strand, counting down.
ACGACCCGCTGCTGCGTATCAATTTGCAGGGGCCGCTGCAGGTGTTCGGGGTCGACCGCATGGACTTGAACGGGTTTGTGCTCACGGCGCAGTTCCGCACCATTTCCGGCGGGCAGTATGCGGTGAGCCGGGCGTTCAACGAGCGGCTGAAGAAGCGCGTGGACCAGACCGAGCATGTGAGTTTTGCCCAGGTGTACCCGATGCCGGTGCGAAGCGTTTCAGCTTGATGGTGTCAGTTCCGGCCCTATCGCCGGCAAGCCGGCTCCCACAGGCCACCGCAGCCCCCCTGTGGGAGCCGGCTTGCCGGCGATGGGGCCGGTACAGGCAACCTATACCTGCCGGAATACCAAGGCCTTCAACCCCCCCGCCGGGTCCGCATCGGGAAACTCCGGCGGGTTCTCCAGCCGCTCTACAAAAGCCAGCGAAGGCGCCTGCTCGGCCATGCCCTCGATCAGAAACTCCGGCCCGATCCCCGGGTCGTTCACACACGCCAGCACGGTCCCCCCCGCGCTCAGCAACTCCGGCAGGCGCCGCAGGATCTTCGCGTAATCCTGGGTGAGCACGAAGCTGCCCTTCTGGAAGGTCGGCGGATCGATGATGATCAAGTCATAAGGCCCGTACTTGCGCACCTTGCCCCACGACTTGAACAGCTCATGCCCCAGGTACGCCACCCGCGACGCATCGTGGCCATTGAGCCGGTGGTTGTCGCGGCCTCGCGACAGCGCAGCCTTGGCCATGTCGAGGTTGACCACCTGCTCGGCGCCGCCGGCAATCGCCGCCACGGAAAAACCACAGGTATAGGCGAACAGGTTGAGCACGCGCTTGCCCGCCGCCTGCTCGCGTACCCAGCGGCGCCCGTAGCGCATGTCGAGGAACAGCCCAGTGTTCTGCCGCACGCCCAGGTCCAGCAGGTAACGCAGGCCGTCCTCGATGACCTCACGCTGCTGGCACGGCTCGCCCCACACCCACTGCCCCGGGCTGTCGGGCAAGTAGCGGTGCTGGATCAGCATGGCCTGGCCAGCCCAGTGCGGGTGCTCGGCAATGCGCGCGAGCATGGCCTCGAGCGCTGCCAGCTGGCCCTCTGGCGGTTCACGGAACAGCGCCAGCGAAAGCACGCCCTGCAGCCAGTCGACGGTGATCTGCTCCAGCCCCGGCCAGCAGCGCCCGCGGCCATGGAACAGGCGGCGGGTTTCTTGCGGGGCGGGGTCGAGGGCAGTGAGCAGGTGCTGTTCGAGGGTCTGGATCGGCGAAGTCATGGCAGGTCGCAAGCAAGTGAAAGGGGGCATTCTACCCTTTGGCCGGCACCTGCGCCGAACGCAACCACCAACCCTGTTGCATGCCCGCCGCCGCCAGCAGGATCAAGCCCACGCCCAACCACTGCAACGGCGCCAGGCGGTGCCCGAACGCCACCCAGTCGACCAGGATCGCCGCGATCGGGTAGATGAACGACAAGGCGCCGGTCAACGCCGTGGGCAGGCGCTGGATGGCGCTGTACAGCAACACGTACATCAGCCCCGTGTGGACCATGCCTAGGGTCACCAGGCTGGCCAGTGCCGAGGGCTCGCCAGGCAGCCCGCCGAGCGTGACCCAGGGCGCCAGCAGCAGCGCGCCGGTGCTCACCTGGATCAGCGCGATCAGGTGCGGGGGCGTGCCTTTGAGGCGTTTGATGACCAAGGCCGCAATGGCATACAAAAACGCCGCGCCCAAGGCCAGGGCAATGCCCAGCAGGTACTCCTCGCCACTCGCCTGCCCGGCGCCATGGGCGCTGACGATCGCCAGCATGCCGAGGAAGGCCACGCTCAGCCAGGTGACCTTGGCCAGGGTGATCTTCTCGCCAAGAAACAGCGCCGCCAGCCCCACCAGCATGAACGGCTGCACGTTGTACACCGCCGTGCCGATGGCGATGGACGCCCGCGAGTAGGAGGCGAACAGCAACACCCAGTTGCCGACGATGGCCACGCCGCTGGCAATCGCCAGCAGCACGGCGGTGCCGCTGATCACGCCCGGCTTGAGAAAGCCCAGTGCCGCGCAGATCACCAGCAAGGTGCCAGCGCCGAACACGCAGCGCCAGAACACCGCCTCCAGCACCGGCTGGCCGGACACCAGCACGAACCAGCCGATGGTGCCGGAAATCAGCATGGCGGCGACCATTTCCAACGAACCGCGGCGCAATGAACTGTCCATCGCATGTCTCCCATTGACGATGGGCCTAGTATGCAGAGGCCCGGCGCCGGCCTTCCAGCGGATAACCACGGCAGTTTTGCCGGTTCGCCTTTACTATCAAGGCAAATTCGCACTATCACCTGACGAGGCGCCCATGACCGATGCCATCGACCAACTGCTGATCAATGCCCTGATGGAAGACTCCCGCCGCTCGCTCAAGGCGTTGGCGCAGATCAGCGGGCTGTCCGCACCCAGCGTCAGCGAGCGGCTGCGACGCCTGGAAGAGCGCGGCGTGCTGCGTGGCTACACGGTCGATGTCGACCCGCGCAGCTTTGGCTACCAGCTGCAGGCCATCGTGCGTATCCGCCCGCTACCAGGGCAGCTGCAGGAGGTGGAACGGCAGATCATCGCCATCCCCCAGTTCACCGAGTGCGACAAGGTGACCGGCGAGGACTGCTTCATTGCCCGGCTGCACGTGCGCTCGATGGAGCAGCTCGACACGCTGCTGGACCGGATCAATGTGCTGGCCGAAACCAATACCGCGATCATCAAGAAGTCGCCGGTGAAACGGCGCTTGCCGCCGATGGAGTGAGGCTGGCTGCCGGCGACGGGCCTGCACAATAAAAGCTGACTATTTTTTGTACACAAGAATGTCACCTTAAGTGCCATTTTTGTGTGCACTTTCCCAAGTAACGCCCCAAAGCGTTACACATTCCGTTTAATAAAATTTGACCATTTGATCAACTAACATACCCACTAAAAATTTAAACCTGTTCATTTGGTCAACTTATAGTTTCGCTATTTCATTCACTTATCTATCAGTCAGATAGATTCGAAATGATGGCCACTAAAAGCCTCTTTCTCGCCTGGCATGGAACTCGCTTTTGTGTGTTCGTGTTTTGTATACAAGTTCGACAAAACATAAATACACAAGAACCCGCGACGCTGGCCCAATCACCAGCCGCCGCGTCCAGAACCCAGTGATGCCAACGCTGCACCGACGAGATGGCGAGCCCGTGCGCATGCCCGCTCATCGCAGTCCACGTGCATCAGGAGCCCGCCGGAATGAGTACCAGCCTCGACCTTGCCCCTGAACTATCCGTCGCCAGCACCCACCCTTCTTCCACCCTTGCCGGCGAACTTCCGTTACTTGAACTGAGCCCGCGCCTGCACAACCGCGACCTCGCCCCGACCCGCATGGAAGGCCGGCGCTGGGGGCGCTACAGCATCTTCGCGCTGTGGACCAACGATGTGCACAACATCGCCAACTACTCCTTCGCCATGGGCTTGTTCGCCCTGGGCCTGGGCGGCTGGCAAATCCTCCTGTCGCTGGCGATCGGTGCGGCGCTGGTGTACTTCTTCATGAACCTTTCCGGCTACATGGGCCAGAAGACTGGCGTGCCCTTCCCGGTGATCAGCCGCATCGCCTTCGGCATCCACGGCGCGCAGATCCCGGCGCTGATCCGCGCCGTAATCGCCATCGCCTGGTTCGGCATCCAGACCTACCTGGCCTCGGTGGTGCTGCGCGTGCTGCTCACGGCCGTGTGGCCGCAACTGGCCAGCTACGACCACAACAGCCTGCTGGGCCTGTCGAGCCTGGGCTGGGTGTGCTTCGTGGCGATCTGGCTGGTGCAGCTGGTGATCCTCGCCTACGGCATGGAGATGGTGCGCCGCTACGAGGCCTTCGCGGGCCCTGTGATCCTGCTGACCGTGGCCAGCCTTGCGCTGTTCATGTACTTCAAGGCCGATGCGCGCATCGCCTGGTCGGTGGCCGAGCCGCTGAGCGGCTACGAGATGTGGCGCAACATCTTTGCCGGCGGCGCCCTGTGGTTGGCGATCTACGGCACCCTGGTGCTCAACTTCTGCGACTTCGCCCGCTCCTCGCCGTGCCGCAAGACCATCCGCGTCGGCAACTTCTGGGGCCTGCCGGTGAACATCCTGGTGTTCGCCATGATCACCGTGGTGCTGTGCGGCGCGCAGTTCCAGATCAACGGCAAGATCATCGACAGCCCGACGCAGATCGTCGCCAGCATTCCCAACACTGTGTTCCTGGTCCTGGGCTGCATGGCCTTCCTGATCGTCACCGTGGCGGTGAACATCATGGCCAACTTCGTCGCCCCGGCCTTCGTGCTCAGCAACCTGGCGCCGCGCCACCTCAACTTCCGCCGTGCCGGGCTGATCAGCGCCACCCTGGCCGTGCTGATCCTGCCGTGGAACCTGTACAACAGCCCGCTGGTGATCGTGTACTTCCTGTCCGGCCTGGGCGCCCTGCTCGGCCCGCTGTACGGGGTGATCATGGCCGACTACTGGCTGCTGCGAAAAGGCTGCATCAACGTGCCGGAGCTGTACAGCGAACACCCGGCCGGCGCCTACCACTACAGCAAGGGCATCAACCTGCGCGCCGTGGCCGCCTTCCTGCCCGCCGCGCTGCTGGCCATCGTCCTGGCCCTGGTGCCCAACTTCCATGCCATTGCGCCGTTTTCCTGGCTGATCGGTGCCGGCATCGCCGCCGCGCTGTACCTGCTGATCGCCCCGCGCAACCGCCACTACCACGACGTCAGCGGCGAATGCATCGCCGTCGACCACAGCAGCCACTGACCAGGGAGGACTGCCCATGCGCATTCTGATCGCCAACGTCAACACCACCGAAGCCATCACCGAGGCCATTGCCGAGCAGGCCCGCAGCGTGGCTTCACCGGGCACCGAAATCGTCGGCCTGACCCCATGGTTCGGTGCCGAGTCGGTGGAAGGCAATTTCGAAAGCTACCTGGCGGCCATCGCCGTAATGGACCGGGTGCTGGCCTACGAGGGCCCCTACGATGCCGTGATCCAGGCCGGCTACGGCGAGCATGGCCGGGAGGGCCTGCAGGAGCTGCTGAACGTGCCGGTGGTGGACATCACCGATGCCGCCGCCAGCACGGCCATGTACCTGGGCCACGCCTACTCGGTGGTGACCACCCTGGACCGCACCGTGCCGCTGATCGAGGACCGCCTGAAACTGTCCGGCTTGTACGAGCGCTGCGCCTCGGTGCGGGCCAGCGGGCTGGCCGTGCTGGAGCTCGAAGCCGACCCGCAGCGGGCGGTGCAAGCCATCGTCGAGCAGGCCGAGCGGGCCGTGCGCGAGGACAAGGCGGAGGTGATCTGCCTGGGCTGCGGCGGCATGGCCGGGCTGGATGAGCAGATCCGCCAGCGCACCGGGGTGCCGGTGGTGGACGGCGTGAGCGCGGCGGTGACCATCGCCGAGTCGCTGGTGCGCATGGGCTTGAGCACTTCCAAGGTGCGCACCTATGCCACGCCGCGGGTGAAGAAGGTGGTGGGCTGGCCGATGCGCTTCGGGCGCTGAGGTCTCATCTGGCCCTATCGCCGGCAAGCCGGCTCCCACAGGGGTTGAGGCTAGCCCCTGACCTGTGGGAGCCGGCTTGCCGGCGACAGGGCCGGGAACCTCAGCCCATCATCCTGGCCAACCGCTCCCCACTGCCACAGGCCAGGGTAAACCCCAAGGCCCCATGCCCCAGGTTCAACCAGAGGTTGCGATAGGCCGTCGCCCCAATCAGCGGCACCCCGGTCGGCGTCGCCGGCCGCATCCCGGCCCACTCCACCGCCTGCCCGTAATCCGCCGCCGCGGGCAGCGTCTGCCCCGCCAAGCGGCGCATGCTCTGCAGCCTGCGCACATCCACCGCGTCATCGAAGCCAACGATGTCGACCATCGCCGCCACCCGCAGCTGCTGGTCGAGCCGCGCATAGACGACCTTGCGCTCATAGTCGGTAACGCTGACCTGCGGCGCGAGGTGCCCAGGGCCGATCGGCGCAGTCAGGCTGTAACCCTTGAGCGGGTAGACCGGCACCTTCAAGCCCGGCAACGCCAGCCCGGCACTGAGGTGCCCGGCGCACAGCACCAGGCGCTGCACCTCGAGCTGCTCCTGCCCCACCTGCAGCGCCACCACCTGGTCATGGTGGCTGAGCAGGCGCGTAACCGGCTTGCCGAGCAGCAGCCGGCATTGCCCGGACGCACGCAGGCGCTCGGCCAGGCGTTCGCAGAAGCGATGGCAGTCGGCGACTTCTTCATTGGCGGTGAACACGCCGCCGATGAAAGGCGCTTGGGCCAGCGCCGGCTCCAATGCCTTGAGTTCGCCAGCCGTGAGCACGTGCTGGTAGGCCGGGTCGAGCACTTGCTCACGCCCATGGGCAAAGGCGCGCTCGCTGCGAAACGCAACCAGCTTGCCGTTGCGCCGCCAGGCGAAGTCCGTCAGGCCGTCCTCCTCGCGCCAGCGCGCCAGCACGGCCTGGCTGTGCAGTGCCAGCTCCAGCAACCGGGCGCCGTTACGGCGATTGACGCTTTTGCGGCATGCCAGCATGAAGGCCAGCAGCCATCGCCACTGCGCCGGGTCCAGGCGCAACCGCAGCCGCAGCGGCGAGTCGCCCTGCAGCAGCCAGCCCAGCGCTTGCCATGGCACACCCGCATCCGCCAAGGGCGTCACATAGCGGTACGACAGCTGCCCGCCATTGGCAAAGCTGGTGGCCGACGCCACGCTGTCGCGTGCATCGATCAGGTCGACCGAATGGCCCTCGCGCACCAGCGCGTAGGCCGTGGCCAGGCCGATGACCCCGGCGCCAATTACCGTTATCCGTTGCGTCATGCTGCATCCCTGTCCCGGCTTGCTCGCCCAGACAGTAACAGCCGATCAGGTCGGGCAGCTATGGGGGCCGTTATTGAGGCCCTGGCGCACGTTGCGGCTGAGCAGGCTGGCCTTGCCGTCGTGCCAGGTCAGGGTCAGCACGTAGAGGGTGTCGAAATCGTCACCGCTCCAGTCCTCGGTGATCACCCGCTGCTCGCCCAGGGCCTTGCCGGCCACGGTGTTGATCAGCTCCGGCAGGTAGCCGTGGGACCAGGCCGTATAGACGGTGGCGTTGCGGTATTTTTCGCTGAGCAGTTCGTCGGCGAGGTCTTCGGTATCGTTGGCGCCAAAGTCGATGTTCACCGGCAAGCCCAGGCGAACGGCGCTGGGGGTGATGGTCATCAACGGGCGGATGTAGCTGTAGCTCTGGTCGTGGCTGCCCTCCTCGACGTGCCGCGAGGGGTTGGCGGCGAACACGTAGTCGGCCTTGCCAAAGCGCTCCGGCAACAGCGTGGCCAGGTCCAGCGCGCGGTTGAGGCCCTGGCAGTTCAGCTGCCCCAGCCCTTCTTCGGGTTTTTCGCCATGGCGCAGGAACACCAGGGTCTGGGTACCGTCGACCGGCTGCGCCCGGCTTTCGACCGCCTCCAGTGCCAGGGGCACGGCCACGGCGACCAGGGCCAGGCTCAGCAGCAGCTGGCGACGACGTCGGAGAAAGGATGGCAACTTCATGAAGACGGGCTCTTGTGGCAGTAGGTATCGGGTAAACCCGCCACATCGCCCTGGCTCGGACAAGCCTGGGGCATCCTTGTAGTGAATGCCGTCCTTGGCAACGAGTAGGGCTCAGAGTGCCCTCGACCCGTTTGGTTCCTCCATGAGGGTGGATGCCGTTCCCTAGGCAAGGCCTACGTTAGAACAGGGGTATTGCCGAATTATGAAGCTGACGGGTCATTAGTCATGGCGATGATTGAAGATCCGCTGCGCGCTCGGCAGCAGGCGAGTCGATTATGCTGATGTCGAAAACCTGCTCGATCACCTGCTTCGGACCTTGATTCAGGCTCCATGTGAAGAACACCAGAAACCCCAGCAGGAAGACAAACAGCACCGACCCCACCAGACTCTGCGCCACCCCCAACCAGAACCCTGGCTTGGCATTTCTGATCTCGCAGCTGGCCTTGTCGGCATAGTACTGTTCGAGCTCCCTTGCCTGAGCCGAGATCGAGGCATCGAGAAAGCCTTGAATCAACTGGCTCGCTTGATTTCGATAGCTTTCAAGCTGTGACGGGCTGTTGCTGACATCATGAAAAGGCGCCAGATCTTCGTCCCCTGGCTCCCGGTCATGCTTGACCTTGAATGCTTTGATGAACTCGATTTTTTGCCTCTTGTACAACGAATAGGCAATGACGCCGAGCGTGTCCTGCTCATTTTCCACAAGTATCGAGTAGATGTGGTTGTAGCAACCATCGGCCATCCGGTTGCTACCCCTTGCGAAGTTGGCAATAGGCGGACGCGAATGCCTCTTTCAACTGCGAGCGGGTTTTCTTGGTGCTGGTCAAGATGCCCGCCAGCTCGCGCGGTAGTGGCACTTCCATCCGCGCGCCCGATGCGACCAGCAAAGCGTTTGCTTCACGCACCACGCGGGAAGAGAAATAGGATCTTGTCGACATAGGGTTTCCCTCACTCGAAACAGCTGGAAGGTTAACCACGAGTGACGTCGGCCTCAATCAGACGATAACCGACGTGATCCGTAGTCCATTTCTACCTAACTGTAGGAATCGGACTACTCAATCATCCCGCGTCAACACCTCCAGCAACTCGATCTCGAACGTCAGGTCCGAGTTCGGTGGAATCGCGCCCACGCTTCGCTCGCCATACCCCAGGTGCGCCGGCACCTGCAGCTTGCGCTTGCCGCCGACGCGCATGCCCATCAGGCCCTGGTCCCAGCCCTTGATCACGCGCCCCGTGCCGATTACGCACTGAAAAGGCTTGCCCCGCGACCAGGACGAATCGAACTCGCTGCCGTCGGCCAGCCAGCCGGTGTACTGGGTGGTGATCAAGGCGCCTTTGACGGCGGCCTTGCCGTCGCCTTCGACGAGGTCGGTAATCTGCAGTTCGCTGCTCACAGGCATGCTCCAACGCTGAAATTCAAGGCCGCCCTTTTCGCAGGAATGCCCGGCTTTGGCAAGCCGCAAAGCTCAACCGAGCTGCTCGAAGGCCTGCTGCCCGGTCAGCTCCTTGGTCTGGTTGGCAAAGCAGTACCAGGCCGGTTTCTGCTCGACGAAGATCTGCAGGTCGAACGCCCAGGCCTCGTCGCTGTCGAGCAGGCCCACCGGCACCGCATAGAAGTCGTTGGCCTTGAGCCGGTAGTACAGGTGCGTGCCGCAGCGGCTGCAAAAGCCGCGCTGGGCCCAGTCGGACGAATCGTAGACGCTGGGCGCTCGCCCTTCGATCAGCGGCGGCTGGCTGCAATGCACCACCAACATCGGGCCGCCGGTCCACTTGCGGCACATGCTGCAATGGCAGGCGCTGATATGGGTGTTGTCGACCGTGACGCGCAGGTGGGTTTCGCCACACAGGCAGCTGCCGCGTTGTTCCAGGGTCATGGTGGGGCTCCTTGCAAGGGATGGGTGGGCAAGTATAGACGGGCCCAGGCAAGGGCCCGCCGCCCAGGCCGCAGGCTCAGATGTAGATGTTGCCGCGCAGGTACAAGGCCGCGCGGCCGCTGATGATCACCCGGCCATTGCCGGGCACTTCGCACTGCAGTTGGCCCTTGCGTGCACCACCCTGCTCGCAGGTCAGCGCCTGTTTGCCCAGGCGCTCGGCCCACAGCGGCGCCAGCGAGGTATGCGCCGAACCTGTGACCGGGTCTTCGTTGACCCCCACGTTCGGGCCGAACCAGCGGGTGACGAAATCGTAACCACGGCCCGGCGCCGTGACCGCGATGCCGCGCACATCGAAGGCGGCCAGAGCGACGAAGTCGGGCTTGAGCGGGTCGAGCACGCTGGCGTCGTCGATCATCACTACGTAATCGTCGGAGCGATAGACCGCGGCGGCGCCCCGCAAGCCCAGCGCTTCGAGCAGGCCATCGGGGATCGCCACGGCCACCGGCTGCTTGGCCGGGAAGTCCATGGCCAGGTGCCCGTCGGCGTCGCGGCTGACCCGCAGTTCGCCGCTGCGGGTGTTGAAGCGCAGCACCGCGGCCTGCTCGCCCAGTTGCTCGAACAGCACATAGGCCGACGCCAGGGTGGCGTGGCCGCACAAATCGACTTCGACCGTCGGGGTGAACCAACGCAGGTCGAACGACTCGCCGTTGCGCACGATATAGGCAGTTTCGGAGAGGTTGTTCTCTTCGGCGATGCGCTGCAGCACGGCATCCGGCAGCCAGTTTTCAAGAGGGATTACCGCTGCAGGGTTGCCACCGAACGGCTCGGCGGTGAAGGCATCGACCTGGAAGATCTCGAGTTGCATGCAAACACTCCTTGAGGCCCGGGCGCTGCCGGGCGGTATCGAAAGCGAAGGTCAAGCGCGGACCGGCGTGAGCACCGGTTCGCCAGCAAAGAAAGCCTGCAGATTGCGCAGCACCAGGGTGACCGTGTCGCGCGCAGCCTCTGGCGACTGCCCGGCCACGTGGGGGGTGAGCACGGTGTTGCCGAGGGCCTTGAGGGCTGCGGGCACCGCCGGCTCGTCGTCGAACACGTCCAGCGCCGCACCGGCGATCCGGCCCTGCTGCAGGGCGATGACCAGCGCCTGGGTGTCCACCACGCTGGCGCGGGCGATGTTCACCAGGTAGCCCTCGGCGCCCAGGGCTTCGAGCACCGGGGCATCGACCAGGTGGCGGGTATGCGCGCCACCAGGTGTGGCCACCACCAGGATGTCCACCGCCTCGGCCAGTTTCAGCGGGCTGTCGTACCAGGTGTAGGGCACGCCCTGGCGCGGGCTGCGGCTGTGGTAGCTGACGGGCATGTCGAAGCCCAGGCTGGCGCGCTTGGCGATGGCTTGGCCGACGGCACCCAAGCCGAGAATACCCAGGCGCTTGCCGCTGACCGAGGGGCTGATGACGCGGTTCCATTCGCCACGGCGGGTACTGGCATCGGCACGGGGAATATCGCGCAGCAGCGCCAACAGCATGGCCAGCGTGTGGTCGGCAACCGCGGCGGCGTTGGCACCCGCGCCATTGGTGACCGTGATGCCGCGGGCGGCGGCAGCGGCCAGGTCGACCTGCTCGTAACCGGCGCCAATCACGCAGATGATCTGCAGGGCCGGCAGGGCCTGGATCTCGGCAGCGGTAAGGCCCAGCGGGCCGCGGGTCAGCACGGCATCGATGTCGCCGCCATGGCGCTGGATCGCTTCGGCGCGCAGTTGCGGGGAGGGGGCGCGAATCAGGTGGTAGCCGGCCTGCTCGAGCAGTGGCAGGTAATCATCGACGGTTTCCACCAGCACCAGGACTGTCTTGCGCATGCCACCTCCTTGAATATCAGGGGGGCATTATGCGGAGTCAGGGGCCAGCACAGTCAATCGCAAAATCGGGGGTTAACTGTACTGTATGGGTATAAGGGTATGCCTGTACCGGCCCTATCGCCGGCAAGCCGGCTCCCACAGGTTCCCCACTGAAATATGTGGGAGCCGGCTTGCCGGCGATAGGGCCGGTACAGGCTGCCTGGAATTACTGCGCGAAGGCCCGCCCCAGCCCCCCCGGCACACCGCTGCTGTCGGTCTCCTGCCACGGCCCATCCGGGCTCAGCGACCAGCTCCAGCCGCCGTCATAGCGGTAGTAAGTACGCTGGCGGTAAAAGGTGTTGGGCTTTTTCTCCAGCACGTACACGCCCAGCTTCGGGTCCCAATGGCTGGCACCGCCCGGTGGCGGCGCGAAGCTGGCCGAGGTGCGCGGCATCGGTTTGGGGATCGCCGCCGGCTTGCTCGGTTGCGTCGACGGCTGGCCGCCCGGCAAAGGCTTGACCACCGGCCCCGGGTGCGAAGGCACCGTCTCCACCGGCGGCGACGGCTGCTCATACGGCTCACGCACCGTACACGCGGACAAACCCAGGGCCAGGGTGATCAGGGTCAGGCGGACGGTACTGTGCATGGCAGGGTTCTCTTACGGGTCGGGGCTGTCGATGACTAATTGTTGGGTGACCTGGGTCGTATTGGCCAGCGGTGCGCCCTGGCCGATCCACTCGCCATGGGTAGGCTGACCGGCACGCGACACACGTGCAACCAGTTGGACTTCGGCGAAGTCCGACAGTTTCATCTGCGGCATCATCGCATCGGCGTCGGTCAGCTCCACCTCCAGCGGCAACTGCGCCACGGTCACCCGCTTGGCCGCCAGCGGCATGGGTGGGCCATTCTTGGCGCGGGCGAAGATGAACACGGTGTCGTCGGGCTTGACCTTGTCCTTGAGCGCCGCAGCCAGCTCCACCCGCACTTTCAGGCGCGCCGCAGTAACCGGCTTGCCGGCATCGCCGCCCAGGCGCTGCGCCGCGCGGTCGATGCCACCTTGCAGCGCCGCGCGCGAGGCGTCGCCTTCAGGCAATTGCGCCAGCAGGCGCGTCCAGTAATCGATCGCTTCCTGGTAACGCTCGCCCTCGAAGGCGGCGATACCGCGCAGGCCAAGGCTGGTGACTTCATTGGGGTCGGCCTTGAGCGCCTCGTCGGTCAGCGCCTGCACCTGCGGGTTCCATTGCTTGTCGGCGGCAAAGTACAGCGCCTGCGCCCATTGCCCGAGCAGCTCGGGCTGGCGCCCGGCCAGGGCCACGGCACGCTCGTAGGCCCGCGCGGCATCGGCCGGGCGCTGCTCGGCCATGTAGGCACGGCCGAGGAAGTACAAGCCTTCGGCCGAATCGGGCTGGGCTTGCACCGCCCGCTCCAGGCGCGCGGTGATTTCTTCCATGCTCTTGGGTGCGGCGGCGAACTCCTGGGTCAGCTGGACCTTGTCGGCCGCGCCGAAGTGCAGGTACAGCCCCAGGCCCAGCAGCGGCACCAGCACCGCCGCCAACAGCGGCAACGCCTTGCCCAGGTGCCCCTGGCGCGGCGCGTCGGCACCTTCGGTGTCGGCCAGCAATTCGCGCGCGGCCTCGTCGCGGCCGGTGGCCAGTTGCGTATCGTCCAGCACGCCGGCTGCCTGCTGGGCGGCCAGTTCGGCGACACGCTCCTGGTACAGGGCCACGTTCAGCGCAGTACGGTCTTCTTCCTGCTGCTGGCGGCGGCCACGCAGGATCGGGATCAGCAGAAAGCCGAGGGCGGCGAGCAGCAACAGGCCCGCGCTAAGCCAGAATTCAGTCATGGGTCTGTTCTTTTTCCAGCAGTTTGGCGAGACGCTCGCGTTCTTGGGCAGACAGGTGCTCCGCGCCCTCGGCCACCGGGCCACGGCGCCGGCGCACGATCAGCACCAGCACCGCGAAGCCACCGACCAGCAGGATGCCCGGGCCGAACCAGAGCAGCCAGGTACGCCCGCTGAGCGCAGGTTTGTAGCGCACGAAGTCACCATAGCGGTCGACCATGAAGTCGACGATCTGCTGGTTGCTCTTGCCCTCGCCGAGCATGCGGAAGATCTCGCGGCGCAGGTCGGCGGCAATCGGCGCGTTGGAGTCGGCGATGTCCTGGTTCTGGCATTTGGGGCAGCGCAGTTCCTTGGTCAGTTGCTGATAACGCTCGCGCTCGGCGTCGTCGCGGAACTGGTAGGTGTCGATGGCCGCCTTGGCCACGCCGGCCAGGCTCATGCCCAGCACGGCGGCTGCAAGCCAGCGCTTCATGGCTTGGCCTCGTCGACCAGGCCCTGGTACAGCGGCGCCAGCTGCTCGCGCCAGACGCTGGCATCGACGATGCCCACGTGCTTGTAGCGGATCACGCCCTTGGCGTCGATCAGGAAGGTTTCCGGCGCGCCGTACACGCCAAGGTCCAGGCCCAGGCTGCCCTGCTCGTCGCGGATGTCCAGCTGGTAGGGGTTGTGGAACTCGGCCAGCCACTTCAGCGCGGCAGCGTTGTCGTCCTTGTAGTTGATGCCGTAGATCACCACGCCCTGCTCGGCCAGCTGGTTCAGGTACGGGTGCTCGACCTTGCACGACGGGCACCAGGTGGCCCAGACGTTGACCAGTGCCGGGCGGCCCTGCAGGTCGGCCTGGGTGAGGTTGCGATCGCCCTGGGTCGAGGCCAGGGAGAACGCCGGGAACGGCTTGCCGATCATTGCCGAGGGCAGCTCGTCAGGCTTGAGGAACAGCCCTTTGTAGAGGAATACCGCCATCAGCAGGAATACCGCCAAGGGCACCACCATGATCCAACGCTTCATGCAGCTGCTCCAGACACGCCCAGGACATCACGCACCCGGGTCTTGACCTTGACGCGGTAGCGCCGGTCGAAGGCCGCCAGCAAACCGCCCAGGCCGGTCAGCAGACCGCCCAGCCAGATCCAGCGAACGTAAGGCTTGATATGCACCCGCACCGCCCAGGCGCCGTTCTCCAGCGGCTCGCCCAGGGCCACGTACAGATCGCGGGTGAAGCCGGCATCGATGCCCGCTTCGGTCATCATCGACTGCTGCACGGTGTACAGGCGTTTTTCCGGGTGCAGGGTGGTCACTTCACGGCCGTCGCGGCTGACCACGATGGTGCCCTTGTCGGAGATGAAGTTCGGCCCCTCGAAGTGCTTGGCGCCCTGGAACAGGAAGTGATAGCCACCCAGCTCAACGCTCTCGCCCGGTGCCATGCGCAGGTCACGCTCGGCGCTGTTGTTGCTCGACAGCACCACGCCCAGGGCGCACACCGCCAGGCCCAGGTGCGCCAGCTGCATGCCCCAGTAGCTGCGGGTGAGGCCGCGCACGCCTTTGGCCAGGCCCTTGTGACGGGTCTTGTCGAGGATGTCGCGCCCCCCGGCCAGCACCACCCAGGCGGCCAGGGCGAAGGCGCTCAGGGTTGGCCAGTCGAAGTCGTCGACGATCAGGCCGGCCACCGGCGCCAGCACCGCGCTGCCGATCAGCACCGGGGTCATCATGCTCGCCAGCCACTTGCCCGGGGTGTCTTTCCAGCGCACCACCACGCCTACCCCGAGCACCACCATCAGCAGCGCCATCAGCGGCAGGAACAGGGCGTCGAAGTACGGCGGGCCGACCGACAGCTTGGCCCCGGTCAAGGCATCGAGCACCAGCGGGTACAGGGTGCCGAGCAGGATCATCGAGGCCGCCACCACCAGCACCAGGTTGTTGGCCAGCAGCAGCGTCTCGCGCGACCACAGGGCAAAGCCGACCTGGCTCTTGACCACCGGCGCGCGCAGGGCGAACAGGGTCAGCGAGCCGCCGACCACGAACAGCAGGAAGATCAGGATGAACACGCCGCGTGAGGGGTCGGCGGCGAAGGCGTGCACCGAGGTCAGCACGCCGGAACGCACCAGGAAGGTGCCCAGCAGGCTCAGCGAGAAGGCGGCGATCGCCAGCAGCACCGTCCAGCTCTTGAACACGCCGCGCTTCTCGGTCACCGCCAGCGAATGGATCAGCGCGGTGCCCACCAGCCAAGGCATGAACGAGGCGTTTTCCACCGGGTCCCAAAACCACCAGCCGCCCCAGCCCAGTTCGTAGTAGGCCCACCAGGAACCCAGGGTGATGCCCACCCCGAGAAAGGCCCAGGCGACGATGGTCCAGGGCCGCGACCAGCGCGCCCAGGCGGCGTCCAGGCGGCCGCCGAGCAAGGCGGCGATGGCGAAGGCGAAGGCCACCGAGAAGCCCACGTAGCCCATGTACAGCATCGGCGGGTGGACGATCAGGCCAAAGTCCTGCAGCAGCGGGTTGAGGTCGCGACCGTCCACCGGCACTTGCGGCAGCAGGCGTTCGAACGGGTTGGAGGTGATGATCAAGAAGCTCAGGAAGCCCGTGCTGATCATGCCCATCACCGCCAGCACCCGCGCCAGCATCACCTGCGGCAATTGCCGCGAGAAAATCGACACGGCGAAGGTCCAGCCGCCCAGGATCAACGCCCAGAGCAGCAGCGAACCTTCGTGTGCGCCCCACACGGCGCTGAACTTGTAGTACCAGGGCAAGGCGCTGTTGGAGTTGCTGGCGACATAGGCCACCGAGAAGTTGTCGGTCATGAAGGCATGGGTGAGGCAGGCGAAGGCAAAGGCCAGGAAGGCGAACTGCCCCCAGGCCGACGGGCGCGCCAGGCTCATCCACAGGCTGTCGCCGCGCCAGGCGCCGAGCAGCGGTACGCTCGCCTGCACCACGGCGAAACAGATCGCCAGGATCATCGCCAGCTGGCCGAGTTCGGGTATCACCAGGGCCGCGTTCATGGCTGGGCCTGCGCTTGGCCGCTTTCTTTCAATGCCTTGGTCACTTCAGGTGGCATGTATTTCTCATCGTGCTTGGCCAGCACCTCGTCGGCCACCACCACGCCCTCGCCGTTGACCTTGCCCAGGGCGACGATGCCCTGCCCTTCGCGGAACAGGTCGGGGAGGATGCCACGGTAGGTGATCGGCACCGATTTATTGAAGTCGGTGACCACGAAGCGCACATCGAGCGAGTCGGCCGAGCGCTGCACCGAGCCCTTCTCGACCATGCCGCCGGCACGGATGCGGGTGTCCACCGGCGCCTCGCCATTGGCGATC
Organism: Pseudomonas sp. UBA6315; assembly: GCF_002438125.1. Lineage (NCBI taxonomy): Bacteria > Pseudomonadati > Pseudomonadota > Gammaproteobacteria > Pseudomonadales > Pseudomonadaceae > Pseudomonas > Pseudomonas sp. UBA6315. The sequence continues at coordinate 1,174 of NZ_DJTF01000206.1, read as the reverse complement.
TGGGTGGGGGTATAGAACAGGTTGATGTTCTGCTGCAGGGCGCTCAAGGCAAAGCCGACGGCCACCGCGACACCGGCCAGCAGGCCGAGGATCAGGAACAGGCGTTTCTTGCGCTGCGGATTCACAGGTTGTTCTCCCGGCGCAGACGGCGCGCCTCTTCTTGCAGGTAGCGACGGCGGGCCAGCAGGGGCGCGGCGACATTGATCGCCAGCACCGCCAGGCAGATGCCATAGGCCGACCAGACGTACAGGCCATGGTGGCCCATGGCGAGAAAATCGCCGAATGAAGAAAAGCTCATCACGCGGCCCTCCGACCCAGGCTGTTCAACACTTCTTCGCGCACCCAGCTGGCCCGCGCCTCGCGCTTGAGCACCTCGAGGCGCATGCGCAGCAACAGCACCGCACCGAAGAAGCAGTAGAAGCCCAGCGCCGTGCACAGCAGCGGCAGCCACATCTCGGCCGGCATGGCCGGCTTTTCGGTGAGGGTGAAGGTGGCGCCCTGGTGCAGGGTGTTCCACCACTCCACCGAGTACTTGATGATCGGGATGTTGATCACGCCGACGATGGCCAGCACCGCGCAGGCCTTGGCCGCGCTGTCACGGTTGCTGATGGCCTGGCCCAGGGCGATGATGCCGAAATACAGGAACAGCAGAATCAGCATCGAGGTCAGGCGCGCATCCCACACCCACCAGCTGCCCCAGGTCGGCTTGCCCCAGATGGCCCCGGTGACCAGCGCCACGGCGGTCATCCAGGCGCCGATGGGCGCCGCGCACTGCAGGGCGACGTCGGCCAGCTTCATCTTCCACACCAGCCCCACCACCCCGGCCACCGCCAGCAGCACGTAGCAGGACTGGGCCAGCATGGCCGCCGGCACGTGGATGTAGATGATGCGGAAACTGTTGCCCTGCTGGTAGTCCTGGGGGGCGAAGGCCAGGCCCCAGATCACGCCGGTGGCCAGCAGCAGGATGGCGGAAACGGCCAGCCACGGCAGCATGCGGCCGCTGATGGCATAGAACCATTTGGGGGAACCCAGTTTGTGGAACCACGTCCAGCTTATTTTCATCAGGGTACATCCAGGGTATTAGCCGGGCTTGAAAGCCCGGGACTCGTTATTCGCCGACGCTGATCTTCAGGCCGGCCGCTATCGCAAAGGGTGCCAGGGTAACCGCCAGGGC